>JAFXBH010000055.1 GCA_017521875.1 Oscillospiraceae bacterium | reverse complement strand
TCGTGCGGGCTTCTGAACACTGGGGAGAATCCGTTGTAATAATTCTGTCATACTCTAACCTCGTAAATTATATGTTATATCTATTGTACTTACTTCTAATGTTGTTTGCAAGGTATATTTCTGCTTTTCATCCATAATCCCAATGTAATTGCAACCGGAAGTATACCCAGACCCATAAAAACCGCCGCATATATAGAAATACCCATCATAATACAACAAAATATAATTTGAAGAATTTTATATAAATTTTTATTTAATATAATGTATAATACTTTTCCGCCGTCGAGCGGATATATCGGTAACAAGTTATATATCGTTAACAACCAGCAACAAAACGATATTCTTGGTATAAAACGCTGAAATAATACAGGAATCAATCCAAAAAACGGGCCGGACAAGATACAAAATATTTTTTGCATAAATGAAAGGTCATCACATCCCATTTCTGCACCGGCAATGCCGATTTTCAATGTATGAACTTTTTGACCACATATATTTACCGCTAAAAAATGACCAAATTCATGTATAATAACCGAAATAGCCCAGGCAACCATCCAAGGCAACGGAACAAAAAACAACAGTACAGTTATGTATATGTAAAAATATGGATTTACAAATATCTTCATATTCTATTAATAACTATTGGATATGATATCTTCACAGAAAGCAAAAAATGCGTCTTTAAATGATTCCCCTGCTGCAATCTGCCCCATCATCTCTGAAAAAGCCGCCGTTGTTACTTGCGTGTCTCCAGGTACAAGCAATTCAATAATAGCATCCCGTGTAAGTAAATAGATTCCAATTACCAAAATAATAGATACGATCAAGATCACAGGTATTTTATGACCCGTAACTTTTGGCTTTGGATACCGTTTGGTTAATTCAGGATTATATTCTACTGTGTATCCCATAAGGTATTCCTCCAGTCAACAAAGTGTTTAATATTAAATCATATGAAATAAAAGTCCTGTACTTGACAACCTCAGAAAAGTTCACTATAATACTACAGTCTATCGGGGTGTGGCGAAGTTTGGTATCGCGCTTGGTTCGGGTCCAAGAGGCCTCGGGTTCAAATCCCGACACTCCGACCATAAACACCCGGTATTGGATGAGAATGCCGGGTGTTTCCATTATTTACCAAAGAACATTTTATACTGTATGCAAATATACACAAAATAAAATTGTTTTTTTGCTTTTTTTGGATAAATATTGTGTTGAAATTCAACGACATCTGTGCTATAATGCTTTAATCTAGTGAATTAATTATGATGCAATTACTACAAATATTCAACCAATGACCCATTCTATGCGTTCATAGGTTTTTGATTCAGGAAAGGAAAGACATTATGAACTCCAAAACTTTATTGTACATTTTAAAAAGAATTGCGCTTGCGATCCTGACGGTTTGGATTGTTATCACTGTAACTTTCTTCGTCACTCGTGCGGTTCCCGGCGGCCCGTTCCTTGGCGAAAAGGCTCTTTCCGCCGAAGCTGAAGCCGCACTGAATGCTAAATACGGTTTGGATAAGCCGGTATTTGAACAATATACCACTTATCTGAAGGATATCGTAACTCGTCTTGACTTTGGCCCCAGCCTGAAGAATCGCGGCCGTACCGTTATGGACATCATTGTTACCGGCATGAAGGTTTCTGTTAAACTGGGCTTGATCGCTGCAGGTTGCGCAACTGTTACCGGTATTATTCTTGGTGCAATTGCAGCCCTTCGCCGTAACAAGATTATTGATAAGATTATTATGGTGATCACCACTGCATTTGTTTCTATGCCCTCCTTCATTATGGGTACGCTGTTGTTGTTGCTGTTTGCACTAAAATTGCGTTGGGTCCCTGCCAACGGTGCGATGGAAGGCGGTTTCATATTGCCTGTTATTACACTGGCTCTGTACCCCACCGCTTATATCACCCGTTTGACCAGATCTTCCATGTTGGATGTATTGGGTCAGGATTATATCCGTACCGCTCGTGCTAAGGGTGTCTCCAGTGCTAAAATTATCTTCGGTCACGCTCTTAAGAACTCTCTGATTCCTGTTATCACCTACTTGGGACCTATGCTGGCATATATCGTTACCGGTTCTCTGGTTGTTGAGCAGATCTTTGCTGTTAACGGCATCGGCAGAGCGTTCGTCGGTTCTATTACTGACCGTGACTATCCCCTGATTATGGGTACTACTATCGTTTTGGCTACCCTGATTGTTGTTATGAACCTGGTGAGTGACATTATGTATAAAGTTGTCGATCCCAGAATTACTTTGGAGTAAGGAGGCGCATCCATGAAATTTAAGAAATACCCCTTCCCTATGCCTACCATGCATGTGGATGTGGATGACTTCATTCCTGCCACAGGCGAAGACAAGGCATATATGGTGCAGATGCGTCCGTCCAGCACCTTTTTCAAAGACGGCGTTAAACGCTTGCTGAAGAACAAGATTGCTACTGCCAGTTTCATTATTGTTATCCTGATTACTCTCACTTCAATTTTCCTGCCTATGTTCTGGCCTTACTCCTACGATCAGATGTTGGGTGTGACTCCGGGTCGTCCCGTGGATCCTTCCTTTAATAATCTGGCTCCCTTCACCTATGGCACTACCGAGCAACAGTGGCTGGAAGAAGGATACTCTGTATTCCCCCATATTTTCGGTATCGACTCTCAAGGTCGTGACTATTTTATCCGTGTGGTTTACGGCGCAAGAATCTCCTTGGCTGTTGGCTTCTTTGCAAGTATCATTGTCTTAATTATCGGTATGACCATCGGTTCCATTGCTGGCTATATTGGCGGCAAGGTTGACATCGTCATCATGAGAATCGTTGATATCATTTACTCTCTGCCTGATACATTGATGGTTATTCTGCTGGCATCTGTTATGAAGGTTGCCTTGGGCGACGCTATTGATGGCACAATTCTTGCAAAATTGGGCGGCAATATGATTTCCCTGTTCCTTGTGTTTGCACTATTGTACTGGGTTTCCATGTCCCGTCTGATTCGTGGTCAAATTCTTTCTCTTCGTGAACAGGAATATGTTCTCGCTGCTAAATCCGCTGGTGCAAAGCCCCGTTGGATCATCACAAAGCACCTGATTCCTAACTGTATCAGTGTTGTGATCATCTCCACCGCTCTGCAGATTCCCAGCGCCATTTTCACCGAGAGTTATCTTTCTTTCCTCGGTCTTGGTGTTAATGCACCTATGCCCTCCCTCGGCTCTCTCGCATCCGATGCATTAAACGGCATCACCTCTTATCCCTACCGTCTTGTGATCCCTGCAATCGTGATTAGCCTGATCGTTCTTTCTTTGAATCTGTTCGGTGATGGTCTTCGCGATGCATTCGATCCCAAGCTCAAGAATTAATGAAAGGAAAACGTTAAGTTATGGCATTACTTGAAGTGCGTGATCTGCACACGGCCTTTACAACCCCTGCAGGTACTGTTAATGCGGTTAACGGCGTATCCTTTAACCTGGAACGCGGTAAAGTCTTGGGTATTGTAGGCGAATCCGGTTCCGGAAAATCCGTTACTGCATATTCTATAATGCAGATCCTTGAGAAAAATGGTAAGATCGTATCCGGTTCTGTTAAACTGGACGGTCAGGAGTTGGTTGATGCCGGTGAAAAGGTTATGAAAACCGTACGCGGCAACAAGATCTCCATTATTTTCCAGGATCCTATGACCTCTCTAAATCCCACCTATACCATTGGCCATCAGTTGATGGAAGCCATTATGCTTCATACTCCCCGTAATAAGAAGGAGGCTTGGGATCGTGCTGTTGAAATGCTCCGTCTTGTTAATGTGAACGAGCCGGAAAAGCGCATGAAACAGTATCCCTTCGAATTCTCCGGCGGTATGCGTCAGAGAGTTATGATTGCAATGGCTTTGGCCTGCGAACCCGATATTTTGATCGCTGACGAGCCCACTACTGCTCTGGACGTAACTATCCAGGCACAGATTCTGGAATTAATGCAGAGTCTGCAGAAAGAACTGGGCATGGCAATCATCATGATCACCCATGACTTGGGTGTTGTAGCGCAGATGTGTGACGAAGTTATCGTTATGTATGCCGGTTCTATTTGAGAGCAAGGAACTGCAGACGAAATTTTCTACAATCCCTGCCATGAATATACCAAGGGCCTTATGCGTTCTATTCCTACCGTCAATAATGATGATGAGCGTTTGGAGCCCATCTCCGGTACTCCCATCGATCTTCTGAATATGCCTACAGGCTGCCCCTTTGCACCCCGCTGTGATGCTGCTATGAAGATCTGTATTAAGCAAAACTGCCAGCGTATGGAAATTAACGAAAATCATGCGGCTGCCTGCTGGGTCAATGTTAAAAACGCTATGGAAGGCGGTGAAGAAGCATGAATAATATCGAAAATCTTGTTGAAGTAAAGAACCTAAAAGAGTACTTTAACATTAATACCGGCATGTTTTCTTCTAAGCCTCTGAAGGCTGTTGACGATGTTTCCTTTGCTATTCGCAAGGGTGAAACATTGGGCCTTGTTGGTGAATCCGGTTGCGGTAAAACTACTGTTGGCCGTACGATTCTGCACCTGTATAAACCTACTGCCGGTGAAATCTGGTTTAAGGGCAAGCAGATCGTCTCTAAGAACGATATTGCCGAGTTCCGTAAGAAAACCGCAATGGTTTTCCAGGACCCCTACTCTTCCCTGAACCCCAGAATGACAGTCTCCGATATTATCGGTGAACCTTTGGATGTTCATAAGGCCTACTCGGATAAGAAAGAAAGAATGGAAATGATTCTCTCTATGATGTCTAAGGTCGGCTTGAACTCCGAACACGCTAGCCGTTATGCGCACGAATTTTCCGGTGGTCAGCGTCAGAGAATCGGCATTGCCCGTTCTTTGGTTACCAACCCCGAATTTGTTGTCTGTGACGAACCGGTTTCCGCATTGGACGTTTCCATTCAGGCACAGGTTATCAATATGTTTGATGAACTGCAAAGTGAGATGGATTTGACTTATCTGTTCATTGCTCACGATCTGCTGGTTGTTCGTCACATTTCTGACCGTATTGCCGTTATGTACCTTGGTAAACTGGTGGAATTGGCTGACGCTAAAGAAATTTACGATCATCCCCTCCACCCCTACTCCAAGAGTCTGATGTCCGCTGTGCCTGTACCTGATCCTAAGGTAGCCAGAGCCAGCCAGCGTATTGTACTTGGCGGTGATATCCCCAGTCCTTTGAACGCACCTTCCGGCTGTCCCTTCCGCACCAGATGTCCCTACGCAACTGATGCATGTGCTGAAGCGATGCCCGATTTGAAGGAACTTGCTCCCGGTCACTTTGTTGCCTGCCACAGAGCCGAGGAAATTAACTAAGGCCGGCATAATTATGTTTCGTCGCTGATTTTGGTGTGCCGTACCGAAAACAGCTATGAATAAAATGCGAAAAAGAATTCCCAACTCAAATTTCAAGAAAGGAAAAATGAAAAGATGAAGAAACTGTTTGCATTGCTTCTGGCAGTTGTGATGGTTCTGAGCCTGGCCGCTTGTGGCGGTAAGAAGCCCGCTCCCAACCAGGGCGAGAACAACAACGGCGCTACCACTGCTACTGTCAAACCCACCACTCCTGAAGAGATCGAGGCTGCTAATGCTGAGATCCGTTTCGCTCTGGGCCTGCTCCTGGACCGTAACTACATTGTTGAGTCTGTCGCTCAGGGCGGCCAGACCCCCGCTAACACCTTCGTTGCTGACGGCATGGCTGACACCAACGGTGGTAACTTTGCTCTGAACTCCAATGGTGGCAAGGGCTACTACAGCGTTGATAAGGCTGAATTCCAGGCCAACTTCGACAAGGCTGTTACTATCCTGAAGAAGTATTATGACTTCGACGGCACCAAGTTCACCAACGCTCCCACTCTGAAGTACCTGTACAACACCTCTGATGCTCACAAGGCTATCGGCGAGTACATTCAGAGCGCTCTGGCTACCGTAGGCATCACCATGACTATGGAAAACCAGGAATGGAACACCTTCCTGAACACCCGTAAGGACGGCGACTACTCTGTCGCTCGTAACGGTTGGGTTGCTGACTACACTGATCCCATCTGCTTCCTGGATATGTGGATCTCCGGTTCCGGCAACAACGACGTTCAGTTTGGTAAGGGCGCACACAAGGATCTGAAGATCTACAGCCTGGACCTGACCTCCTTCGGTCTGGATATCAAGGTTGAAAAGGGCACCTGGGCTGAGACCTATGATGTTCTGATCTCCGAGATCAAGAAGTGCTCCGATTCCGAAAAGCGTTTCGCTATGATGCACGTTGCAGAAGACATGCTGATGGACACCGGCTGTCTGACTCCCGTCTACTACTACACTGACCTGTACATGATCAACTCCAAGGTTGAAGGCTTCTACTCCATCCCCTTGGGTTACAAGTACTTCCAGAACACTAAGGTCGACGGCAAGGGCGATTCCCTGTCCGTTTGCTTGGCTTCCGAGCCCGACACCCTGGATCCCGCTCTGAACTCCGCAGTTGACGGCGCTACCATGCTGGTTCACCTGTTCGCAGGTCTGGCTAAGTGGCAGCAGAATGCTGACGGCACTCTGAGCATTGTTGCTGACTGCGCTACCGAACTGCCCGAGGGTAAGGTTAACGACGACGGCACCGTTACCTACACCTACACCCTGAAGGACGGCCTGAAGTGGTCCGACGGCAAGGCTCTGACCGCTGCTGACTTCGAGTACGCTTGGCAGCGTGCTGCTTCCGCAGAACTGGGCGCTGACTACGGCTACATGTTCGACGTTATCAAGGGCTACGGCACTGAGAACGCTACCGATCTGGCTGTTAAGGCTATCGACGCCAAGACTCTGGAAGTTACCCTGAACAACTCTGTTGCTTACTGGAACGAGTTGCTGGCATTCCCCACCTACTTCCCCGTCCGTAAGGATGTTGTTGAGAACGAAGGTTGGGCAACCGAACCCGCTACCTATATCTGCAACGGTGCTTACACCATCTCCGCTTGGGAGCATGACTCTGTTATCACTCTGACTAAGAACGCTGCTTATCATGATGCCGACAAGGTTACCATGAACGAGATCAAGTGCTACCTGTCTGATGATGCTAACAACATGCTGACCAACTTCAAGAACGGCGACTGGCTGCTGATCGACGACGTTCCCACCAACGAAATTGCTAACCTGAAGACCGAATACAAGGACGAATTCGTCATTGCTGGTCAGATCGGTACCTACTACGTTTGCTGGAATGTTAACGAGAACCTGCTGCCCAAGGCTTAATTGTCTGGACGCTTCTTGTTGAATAAGGCATAAACCTTTCCCCTGCCTTCATACGAAGGCAGGGGATTTTTATATAATTGCGTTTCCAAATATCCTGTGTTATAATAAGATAAAAACTTATAAGGGATATATTATGGAACATATTTTAGATCATGCAATCAAATACAAAATATTATCTAAACTTACCTTGAGCAAATGTATAAATAACAATGTATTGCGCACCACCGGCCGATTAATTGAGATGAAAGGCCAACTCTATGTTGCGCTGGAAACATTTCATGCGGACGGAAAAGCCACTCAGGAAAATATCGCCGCAATGGATGCTCCTAAATACATTGCATCACTTATACCCGAAACATACAAGCAACTGAATATCATTACCACCAGCGGAAACTGCGAGGTAAAAGTCTCCCGTAAAAATAAAATTACCATTATCAACCAAATAAAACAGGGCTCCAGTCAACCCGTGAATTTGGAACATAACCGAAAAAAACAGTATATTCTATCCGATAAGCAACCGATTGATTTTCTGGTAGAACTGGGTGTCCAGGATAAAAATGGCCTGTTGTTTGATAAAAAAAGATCCAAATTCCGACAAATTAACCGATTCCTGGAACTGGTTGCTGATGTAGAATCCAGTATTATCATTGGCGATGATCTGTATATTGTGGATCTATGCTGTGGTAAGAGTTACCTAAGTTTTGCGATCTACTACTATTTTGCCATTTTACGCGGTTTAAATGTAACTATGGATTGCGTTGACTTGAAAGCAGATGTGATCGATTTTTGCACATCTGTGGCGAAAAAATTGGGATATAAAGGTCTCCATTTTATTGCCGGAGATATACGGGACTTCCCTGTTAAACGGCAACCAGACCTAACAGTATCTCTTCACGCATGCGACATTGCTACTGATATTGTTCTTGCTAAGGGCATCGATTCCGGCTCCCGTGTTATTCTCTCCACTCCATGCTGTCACCACGAGATGATGCATCAGTTGAGACCCAGCGGACATTTTACAGATTTTTTACTGGATCATTCTATTCTGAAACAAAAGTTTACTGATGCTGCCACCGATGCATTACGATGCAAGGCTTTGGAGATCAACGGCTATGATGTGACTGCTTTGGAACTTATTGATCCGGATGAAACACCGAAAAATGTACTGATCAGGGCTATTAAACAGAATAATACCAACAAAAATAGAATTGAAAAATTAAAAGAAGAATATAATACAATCTGCAACATATTAGGGATTCATCCCTTTTTATGGGATGAATATGTGAAATAAAAAATGGAGTCAGTATTTGGGAAAGTCCCATAAGGAAGTAATCTCTATGTAGGTACGGTGTAACCCCGTGAGGGGTTGCACCGTTTCCTCTTTTTATGCCACATAGCGGAATTGTTGGGGATCTTTCTTAATTTCCTCTATCATAGCACGGATTTCCTCTGCGGTAGGAATATCAATCATACCTACTGCCGAGAAATAAATATCGACCTTCACGTAACAATGACCGTTTGACTTGTCGTTGTTGTGAACTTCGATACGGTCAATAAGCGAATTGACGATTGTGGGCGTAAGCTCATTCACATCGGTAAGTTCTCTAAGGGTTTTAAGCAGAAGTCTTAAATCCACCGCTTTTTGTTCGGTGCTTTCTAAGGTTTTCCGCATTGCCGCAACCGAAGCGATCAATTCCCGCTGTTCCTTTTCGTACTCAGCCATTAGCGTGGTATAGCGATCATCTTCCAATTCACCAAGAACCTTGTCCTCATAGAGCGATTTAATCAAGCGGTCAATATTCTTAATACGTTTTTCATCACGCTCCACCGCCAATTTCATACGGTTATATTCCGCTTTCTGCATTGCGCTGTTTTTCTTTGCTAACATATACAAAAATACCGCTTCGTGACACTTTACAAAATCCGCAAGTCCGCTGATTGCTTCTTTTACAATCTCTTCAAGTACAACGTCACGGATATAATGGATTTTGCAAGTTCCTCTGCCGTCCTTGTAGTTGGCGCAACGGAAGAATTCTTGGTCACGTCGCAAACTCTTGGATGCACAGAAATGAAGCTTTGCACC
>JAFXBH010000054.1 GCA_017521875.1 Oscillospiraceae bacterium | reverse complement strand
CTACCGATAAGCCGACTGAGCCGGCGGAGCCGTCCGTTCCCACGGATAAGCCGACGGAGCCGGCGGAGCCGTCCGTTCCCACGGATAAGCCGACTGACCCGGTAGAGCCGTCTACGCCCGGTGGTGAATTGACGGATGCGGCCTTTGGTATCGATGTAACTGGGATTACCACCATTGATGAACTGGAGGAACAGGTCCAAAAACAACTGACCGATGCAATAGATTCGCTGTCCCTACGTTGGAAAGAGTTATCTGCAGAACTCGATACATTTAAGAAGTATTGCGAGAATGCAGAAAGGGTTTCCGATTTTTATGAAACCATTATTGCAGAGACGGAGCAAATGTGCATTATGCTCTGCGAGTACAGCGCTGTTTATGCCCGAATGATTTTAGACTCCGATTTGTCTGCTGACGATAAGTATGACGCTATTGACGGAATTAACGACTGCTTGTACGATGATGCGTGCGATGAGATCCACGATGAGATCTACGAGGGTATTCTGGACGATATGCAGGAGTACTATTATGATGGAATCTTGGATGATGCAAAGGATAATGTTAATTACAGCGATTGGTATAATGTAAAATCCGAGGAGTACAGCCAGTGGTACGATACATCTTCGAAAGTGTATGGTTTGTATTACGATGCCTCGGCGGACATTTACTCGTTCTATTATGATATGAGCGGTGAATTGTACAGCCGGGATTATGATAGAGCGGAAAAGGTGTACGAACGATTCCTAACCAAGATAAATAGGATGAAGGGTTTAGACGATGCGGTATCCGATGCGGTATTTGATACTGCTCTACGGCCTGCGAATAGTATCGATGAACTGGAAGGTGTAGTGGAAGAGCATGTTTCTGAGTGTGTACAGGCGCTGAAAGCAGAATGGAAAGCATTGTCCGCCGATATTGATACCTTTGACAAATATATTAAGCAGGTGGACGATGTTGAGGAATTCCACGCGCGTATCGAGGAAGCGGCATCTCAAATTTTTGCAATGATCTGTGACTATGGCGTATTGTATGCGGATATGATTTTGAAATCGGGGTCTCCTACAAAGGACATGTACAAGGATTTCGAGGATTTCAAGGATTGTATATACGACGATGCCTGCACAATTGTTAAGGAGGAAATATACGAAGATCTCCTATCTGAGATTAAGGACTACTGCTATGAAGGCATCATCAAAGATGCAAAGGACAGTATTAAATATAGTGATTGGTCTGATGCACGCAGTGATGCTTATAATTGGTGGTCCGATGCACGTGGAGAAGTATTTGATGAGTGGTCTGATACCAGAGGCGACATTTTCAACTTTTATACGGATATTCGCAGTGAGTTGTTTAATGGGGATGCTGACGGAGCAAACAAAGAATGGCAAAATTTTAAAGATCACCATTGATGCTGAAGGAGACGTCGAAAAAACAGCGGATATAGTTGCTTGATAGAAATAGTCATAAAAAGAACGCTCTCGAGTTTGTTTGAACGGAGTGGGTGGCCAAAGATATCCAGTCTGATCCAACAACACAAAAGGCACCCGGGCGGGTGCCTTTTGCTTTGGAATGAGAGAGGAGGAGAAAAGTATTATGAAGAAGTGCTTGTTGATTTGGGTAGATTTGAGACTTGTTATCCTTTGTGATTATAATATACCACAAAGGTAGATAAAACGCAAGAGGTTTTTGAAAAATTTATTGCAACATTTTTCTGGGAATTGTATAATAAGGGCATTACTTGATCCTGAAAGGATTTGTGCTATGAAGATCCGGGTGAAAACCGCCGATTTCGATACCGTCATGGCCCGGCCCAGGCCAAAACACCGGCTGCCGCTTCGGTTTATAGCGCCGCTGCGGGCCATCGTGGCCCTGGCGGCCCGGGTGCTGATGCTGCCGG
>JAFXBH010000053.1 GCA_017521875.1 Oscillospiraceae bacterium | reverse complement strand
TGCAGAACTGGCATTCTATTCCCGGGCTACCACCGATATCGAATATCAGTTCCCCTTCGGCTCCGGCTGGGGCGAACTGTGGGGCATTGCTGACCGTACCGACTATGACCTGGGCCGCCATCAGGAGGCTTCCGGCAAGAAATTGACCTATTTCGATCAGGATCGGAACGAGCATTACATTCCTTATGTTATCGAGCCCAGCCTGGGCTGTGACCGTGTGGCTCTGGCCTTCCTGTGCGAAGCCTACGACGAGGAAGTGGTTGGCGTGGACAAGAACGGCAAGGAAGATGTGCGTACTGTGTTGCGTCTGCATCCCGCTCTGGCGCCTTTCAAGGCTGCAATCCTGCCCCTTTCTAAGAAACTCTTCCCCAAGGCAGAGGAGATTTACAGAGAACTGCGGAAAGACTTTATGGTGGACTTTGACGATGCCGGCTCTATCGGTAAGCGCTACCGCCGGGAAGATGAGATCGGCACACCTCTGTGTATCACCGTGGACTTCCAGACCGTGGGCGACGAAACTACCGAGGCCGACAACTGCGTTACCGTCCGTGACCGTGATACTATGGAGCAGGTCCGCGTTCCCATTGCCGAACTGAAAAACTACATTGCCAAAAAGTGCGAATTCTAAGCATTTCTATGCCCCGGGTCTCCCCGGGGCATTTTTTGCTATATGGGATAAGGAATTACCCCTTCCTTAGTCGTATAATCAATGAAAGGGTCAGATGCAGACCCTAAGGAGGAAACACTATGGATAACGGCGCAAGTAGCTACCGCCGTTTCCTTGATGGTGATGAAAGTGCCTTTGAGTCCATTATGAAGGACCTGTTTCGCGGACTGGTTTTCTTCATCGACGGATTTGTCCACGATACCCACACGGCGGAGGATATTGCCATTGATACCTTCTCCGATCTGGTGGTACATAGACATCGGTACAATTTCAAAGTAACCTTAAAAACCTATCTGTATATGGTGGGCAGAAGCCGGGCTTTGGACTATATCAAGCACCGCAAAGTCCTTGATTTTGTGGAACTGTCGGAAGCCGGGGAGCTTCCTGCAACCGGTGAAACCCTGGAAGAAACGATACTCACCGACGAACGGAAACGGCGTGTCCATAAGGCCGTTGCCGCCTTGCCGGAAGATATGCGTGTGGCGGTCTATCTGATTTACTTTGAGGATATGACCTATGAGGAGACGGCCAAGGTTATGAAGAAGAACCGCAAGCAAGTGGATAATCTGCTGTATCGCGCAAAAAAGGAACTTCGCATCATTCTGGGAAAGGATGGTGAAGCAGTATTATGAGAGATTTAATGGAATGTCAGGCGGAGGTATTCCGCCGCAGTGAGCAGAGAATAAAGGTACGGAAACAACGGCGAAACCGAATGCTGATGGCCTGTGTGCCGGTGGTTTTATGCCTTGCATTTGCGTTGGCCACCGCTCCGTGGGAGCAGACAGCCAATTCCCCCATGGGAGAGAATTGTACGCCGAACACAAACCCACCGGAGGATATTTATAGCGGCATAACGGACAGTGTAAATCCCAGCCTGACCGCCTCTGTTACAGAAATCCGGTTGTCAGAAAAGGAGAACAGTCTGTCATTGACCAATCCGGAGGAGATATCCAGAATCGTGGAATTGGTGGGGGAGAGTCAGGCGCTCAATAACCAACTGACCGGCGCAGTGCCGGGCGGTGACAAAGAAAACGGCCGGGGAGACGACGGAACCACCGAAGAAAAGTACCATTCTGCCTCCCGCGGATATACCGTAACGGTGGTCAGACAGACCGGAGAGGAGACGGTCTACTATCTGGTGGGCAGCACGATGAAGAACTTGACGGAAAACAAGACCTATACCCTGTCCCAGGCGCAGATGGCTGCGTGGAGCAGTGTATATGAGATGCTGCAGCAGTAAGGTATTTCCGGCAGATTGCCGGAGGAAAGGGGGAGCGACCCAATGAAACGGCTATGTACGATTTTACTGGCGGCAGGTATGCTTTTTGGTTTGACCGGCTGCCAAGACGCTGGGCAGAAAGATGTACCGCCCATACTTTATGGAACGGCGGACAATCAAAAAGAAGCGGAAACAGCGGTGCCATTCCGCGCCCAGTATATCCGCACCAACGGGTCTGGCGATGGGGTGGTGCTGTTCCCCTGTGTCCGGATCATTCAGAGCCCTTGGGAATTGGAGAATTACTACACAGCCTTTCGGGAATCCTTTGATCTGGAGCGGAGGGAAAAGGTATCGGAGGATTTTACCATAGGGTTTTTAGATGCCTGTGATGGGTACGATGAAACGTTTTTTCAAGAAAACTATTTGATTTTCGTACTGCTGGAAGAGGGCAGCGGCTCGATCCGCCATCAAGTCAGCGGCGTGGAGCGGACAGAGGATAAAAAACTGGCCATTTCCATTGACCGGGAAGTGCCGGAAACCGGTACGGACGATATGGCCCAGTGGCATATCATTTTAGAACTGAGCCGGGATGTGTTAGTGACATCTTCCGTTGATACCTATGTATTTGTAGATGGATTGACATCTGTGATTGACGATCAGGTGATTTGTCTCCCGCTGGATGACCGGTACAAATCTCCCCCCGCGATGGCGGTACACACCCCGGAACAGACCACAAAAGTGCAGCCCTCCGGCTTTGACTGGACATACGAAGAATCCGGTGGCCTGTCCACTACCACCATCGCCGACCAGATATCCCGCCCCATACCGGCAGAGAGATTGCAGCCAATTTCTATTGGTATACAGTACGCAGAGCCGATATACGCCTATGTGCGACCCGGCAGTTATTCCCCGACAGATACGCTGGGTTACTTGGTGAAATTGGACTGGGATATCTCGCCTGCCACCGTTCAGTATGCCTGTTGGCCGGTTACGGCAGGGGAGATTGGCAACAATAAGGAAGAAACGGTAGCGCCTTACAGCGATCGCGGATTTTATGCCAAAGCCGGCGGATATGTCTATGAAATCACGGCCACTTGGAAAGGTAGTGGAGTAGGCTGCCGTGGCACAGTGAATTATTATGTGTATATTGTCGGCGGCGGAAGGGAGGTAACCCAATGAAAAGAAAGATTTGGATGTGCATGTTAACAGTTGCGGTACTGCTTACCCTCTTTGCGCCTATTCCCACCGGTGTGTGTAATGACGGAGGCACAAGAACTTATACCGCCCTGACTTACAAAATCGTCAACTGGCATCGGCTCATAGGGGAAGAAAAACCCTATGAACAGACACGTGTCTACTGGTTTCCCAACAACTTCAAACCCATAGATGAACTGTGGTCTATGGAGAAACCCAATGTGAAACAAAGTTTTGAGGCAACCCTTGTGGAATTGCAAAACACCTATGCGATGGTGGCACCTTTGGAGGGGGAATGGGAGCGTCTCAGCAGTGATAAAATCGCATTCAGTACCGCAGATCTGGGAGATATCGGCGTAGAGATCGGCGACGAAGTGCGGGTCTACTACACCGGAGAGATGATGGAATCCTACCCTGCCCAGATTTCTGCGGTGCAATGGGAAAAAGTGAAAGATCTGCGCCACAGGGCGTATACCGGTCAGTGGCTGGATAAGGAAACTGCCGAGAAACAGGACACCGATATATTCGACCACATCGTGATCACGGAGATCTATTCCGACTGTTTCTTTGCCACCCCGGCTATTCCTATGCCCTGGACCATCAAACTGAATGGGGAACTGTCAGAGGATTGGTGCGTGGGTGATCAGGTGATCTGCACCTACGAAAATGTCTATCGCCAGGACGAAAAAATCGAGGCAGATCTCCTCACCATAGCCCAAAGCGACTGGGAGCCGGAGCCGGGCGTAGCCTATAAGCCGGTGATCTACCTCTACCCGGAGGAAGAAACGGAAGTGTCTGTGAAACTTTCCCTGGACGGAAGACTGACCTGCACCTACCCCGCCTACAACACCGGCTGGGAAGTGACTGCCAGCCCTGATGGCACATTGACCGACCAAAGTGGGCAGACCTACAACTACCTTTACTGGGAAGGCGAGACCAATGCCAAATGGGATATGACAGAAGGGTTCTGCGTCAAAGGCGAGGACACGGCAGCATTTTTGGAGCAAGCCCTGGAAAAACTGGGACTTACCCGAAAAGAAGCCAATGAGTTTATTGTGTACTGGCTACCCATGATGGAGCAAAATCCTTATAATATCATTTCGTTCCAGCAGGAAATTTACACCGACGGGGCCAAACTGACCGTAGACCCAACGCCGGATACCCTCATTCGGGTGTTTATGACTTGGCAGGGAACGGAGTGTTATGTAAACATAAAAGAGCAAGTTCTGACTGCCCCGGAACGCACCGGTTTTACTGTAGTGGAATGGGGCGGCACGGAAGTGAAATAAAATATGGGGGCGATACATCTATCGCCCCTGTATTTTTATGGATTGTAGTCGATTCGTATGCGTCTCACTTCCTTTTAGGAGGTGACCCGCGGTCGATTCGTTTGCGTCTCACCACCTTTTGGGAGGTGACCCGCGGTCGATTCGTTTGCATTTTTGCCCCAGGGGGCAAAAATTAAGGTTCGCCTCGGTCTAGCCCTCGGCGGCGGCGCTCATCCGCGCCGCATTTAGTTTTTCGAATCTCCGTCTTGTTCCCAAGAAAAAAGAGGTAGATACCTTTTGGTATCTACCTCTTTTTTGGTGACCCGCCGGAGATTCGAACTCCGGACCCACTGCTTAAAAGGCAGTTGCTCTGCCAACTGAGCTAGCGGGTCATTTTGGCTGGGATGGCAGGATTTGAACCTACGAATGCCAGAGTCAAAGTCTGGTGCCTTACCGCTTGGCGACATCCCAATATAGGCGGTCCGGCATCGGACACACGGAGTATTATAACACGGTAATTTTATTTTTGCAACTACTTTTTCAAATATACGGAAAAATACGGAAAATTTTTCAAACACCCTGAGAAATCCGAGATAATCCTTGATTTCGGCAGGGGGGTGTGGTACGATTTTACTATCACAAATGGAAACGGAGTAATACCATGGATCAGCGCAGACAGGAATGGAAAAAACGCAGAAAAGCCTACAAAAAAGCCAAGAGAAAGTATATTTCTCCTTGGCGGGGATTGTGCGTCCTTTTCCTGGTGCTTGCGGTGGTGTCTGCCCCGCTGACGGTGGCGGCAAAACGCCACGAAAAGACCGTGGCAGACTGGTTTGGTGCGGATTTTTGGAGATTATCCAAAGAGGACGCCAAAGCCCTGTATTATACTTCGGATTTTGAAACGCCTGAACAGTTGGCAGAACACGCCAAAGAAATTTACAAGCAGGCTGCCTGCGAAAGCGCTGTGCTGCTGATGAACAATCATAAGGCCCTGCCCCTGACCGGCGGCAGTCAGATTCGCCTTGTCTTTGATTCTGGGGAGAATCCTTTGAATTTCCGCCGAGAGGAATTGGAAACTGCCTTGCAGAAGGCTGGATTTACCCTGAGTGACGGAGAGACAGATGTGGCGGTTGTGTGCCTTTCCGGCGTGCCGGAGGGGGAGACAAGTTCTCTTTTGCAAAGGGCTGCTGAAACTTCAGAAAAACTGGTGGTTTTGCTCTGCACAGACAGTCTCACCCGCGCGGATTTCCTGATGGGAGATGCCTGCGGTATAGATGCGGCGCTGCTGCTGGGGAGCGTGATTGTGCCTGATGCCGTGGCCCAGTTGCTCTCCGGCAAGGATACTCCCTCCGGCAGACTGCCCTACACCCAAACTGTGGCGGCACAGTCTGTTTCTCCTGAGACTTACGGCGGTGTTGCAGGAGAGAATATGCCCGAAAATGCCCTGATGTATACCCTGACCCGGGAGGGAATCTACACCGGCTACAAGTATTTTGAGACCCGGTATGAAGACTATGTGATGGGTACCGGCAATGCCGGCAATTTCCTGTATAGCGACCATGTGGTGTTTCCCTTTGGCTACGGCCTTTCCTATACCATATTCACCTATTCGGATATGACCGTGGAGCATCACGCCCAGACCGGCAAATTGGAACTGTCGGTGACTGTTACCAATACCGGCGCAGTGGCCGGCAAAGAGGTGGTGCAGGTCTATGCCCAGACCCCTTACACCGATTATGACCGGGAAAACGGTATTGAAAAGCCGTCGGTCTCCCTGGTGGGTATGGCAAAGACGAAATTGCTCGCCCCCGGAGACAGTGAAAAGGTTACTGTTTTGGTAAACAAAGGGGATATGTTCTCCTATGACACGATGTCTGGCGCTTACCGGCTGGATGCAGGAAACTACTACCTCACCGTGGCCCGGGATGCCCATGCCGCGGTCAACAATATTCTTGCTGCCAAAGAATGCACTCCTGAGTCCACAGAATACCGTATGACAATGGCCGGGGACGCCACCCTGACCTATCGGTGGGAGCAACTTCAGCCGGAGACAAAAGAATCCCAAAACCGGCTGTCCTTCGCAGACCCCAACGGATATACCGGCATTACCGAAGAGACGAAATGGCTCTCCCGGAGAGACTGGGCTTCTTCGGGAAACAACGCTCCCAAGCCGTTCCAATTGACACAAAAACTCCTGGCAGACATGGAAAAAACCCAGTATTCTCCCGGAGATTACCCCTCTGTACCGATGCCCACCCTGGGGGCGCAGAACGGCTTGACGCTCTACGATATGGTAGGCCTTGCCTTTGATGACCCCCAATGGCAGACTTTGCTGGATCAACTGACATTCCGGCAGATGCAGACCCTTTTGTCTGATGCTGATCGGGTATTGCCCGCGGTAGACGGGGTGGAAGCCCCCGGTGTCCGATACGGGTATGGCAGCGTCGCCACTTTGGCGGCATCCTTTGATACCGAACTGATGTACGAACTGGGAACTCTCTTGGGCAACTTCTGCCTGCAGCAGGGTGTTTTCGGTCTGCAGATCTCCGGCGCAGCGTCGGAAGATGCGTTTTTGGCCGGTAAGACCTGCGCAGGACAGGTGCTGGGTGTGCAGAGTAAGGGTGTCATTGCCTTGGTAGAAGGCCCTGATCTGGGGAATGTGGCTTTGTGGCAGAACGAACAGACCGCCCGGGAACAGAATCTGCGATTCTGGCAGTATGCCCTGCAGGAGAGCAACGCCAAAGGCATGATGGCGGAAAACCACCGGCTGGGCGCTCAATGGTCCGGCAGCGCCACAGAACAGATGCAGGATATTCTGCGTCAGGAGTGGGGGTATACCGGTATTGTCCTCTGCGATTCCGAACTGGCCGCCCAAATGTCCTATGTGGACGGTGTGATGGCCGGGGTGACCGGTTTCGGTACACAGGAAAAAACCCACCTCAACCAACTGAAAAAATATGAAAATGACCCGGTGGTAGTCTCGGCCATGCGAAAGGCCTGCCATTACCACTTGTACGCAGTGGCCAATTCCGCTGCGATGAACGGCATTGGAGAGGACACCTCTGTCCGCAGCACGGAGATTTGGCCTGTAACTGTCCTTGCTGCCACATTTGCTGCCAGCGTGGTTATGTCCGTTGTGTTTGGCATTTTGTGGTATCGGGGCAAGAAGAAACGGGAGGCTCTTTTGTGAGATTCCGAAAGATTTATGTGGAAATATCCAACTTGTGCAACCTAAACTGCGCCTTTTGCCCCGGCACACACCGTGCTCCCGGCCGTATGACCCCGGCGGCATTTGCAACGCTGATACCAAAACTGCGGCCTTACACGGAATATCTGTATTTTCATTTGATGGGCGAGCCGCTGTGCCACCCGGATTTGAAAGAATTTTTGGAAAAAGCCAAGGATTTCAAGGTGATTCTCACCACCAACGGCACGCTCCTTGCCCGGCAGCAGGAAATGATCCTGTCTGCCCCCAATCTCCACAAGGTGAATATCTCCCTCCACGCCTTCGAGGCCAACGATTTGGCCGTTCCCTTTGAACAGTATCTTGCCGATTGTTTCCGATTCGGACAGGTAGCAGCAGGGGAAAAACTGGTGGTGTACCGGCTGTGGAATCAGGGCGGTTTGGAGGAGAAGAACGGAGAAATTCTCCGCACAATGGAGCAGTATTTCCCCAAACCCTGGGCAGAAAAACGGCAGGGAACCCAAATCGGAGACAGGGTATTTCTGGAATACGGCGAGAAATTTGACTGGCCGGACTTAAATGCAGAGCCTACGGAAGAAACAGTTTTCTGCTACGGCCTGCGAGACCAGTTAGGTGTCCTGTGGGATGGCACGGTAGTGCCTTGCTGCTTAGACCACGAGGGGGATATCCCCTTGGGCAATTTGTTCGCCCAAAGTATGGAAGAAATTTTGGAAAGCCCCCGAGCCAAGGCCATATACGACGGATTTTCCTGGAAAGAGCCGGTGGAAGAACTGTGCCGCCGCTGTGGCTATGCAAGCCGATTTACAAAATAAAAGACACGCGTAACAGTACGCGTGTCTTTTGTTTTTACATTTTTTCCGGGGCAGAGAAGCCTAAAATGTCGATACAGGTCTCCAGAATATTCTTTGCCAGACCGATCAGGCTGATATAGCCTGCCTGCAAATTCTTGTCTTCTTCCGACAGAATCCGGGTCTCGTGATAGAACTTATTCACCGCGCCGGCCAATTCATAAATATAGGCACAGATCAGGTTGGGACAGGAGGTCTTCAGGGCGCTCTCCAAAGCCGGGCCGACCTTGGTAATGGCCAGCATCAGATCTTTGGCAAACGGATTGGCGGGAACGGCAATGGGCAGATGCTCCCAAGCACCGTACTTGGCCAAAATGGACTTGACACGGACAATGGTGTAAAGAATGTAGGGGCCGGTGTTACCTTCGAATGCGGCAAACCGCTCCATATCAAAGTTGTAGTCCTTGGTAGGTTGGTTGCTGAGATCGCCGTATTTCAGGGCTGCCATGGCGATTTTGGCGGTGGTTTCTTCCACATCCGCATCGTCCACAATTTTATTCTCCACAACTTTGGAACGAACGAAATCGGTCATATCCGCGATCAGTTGCTCCAACCGCAGTACGCCGCCGTCCCGGGTCTTAAAAGGCTTGCCGTCAGCGCCGTTCATCGTGCCGAAGCCTACATGCTCCAGTTCGGTCTCCGGCTTGACGATCCCGGCCTTCCGGGCGGCACGGAATACCTGCTCAAAGTGGAGGTTCTGCCGCTTGTCGGTGAGGTACAGCAGCTTGCCGGGCTTGTAGTCCTGCATTCTCTGGACAATGGTGGCAAGGTCGGTGGTGGCGTAAATGGAAGAGCCGTCGGATTTCACCAAAATGCAGGGAGGAATCTCGTTCTTATCTCCCTCCTCGGCAACGGGAATGACCCACGCGCCGTCGGACTGCACGGCGATGCCTCTCTCCTGCATATCCTTGACCATTGCGGGAATGTAGGGATCCGCGCCGCTCTCACCCAGCCACTCCTCGAAATGCACATCCAGATCTTCGTAGATCTTGCGCATATCCGCCAG
>JAFXBH010000052.1 GCA_017521875.1 Oscillospiraceae bacterium | reverse complement strand
CCATCTTGCTTGACATCATGAACGGCATCGCCGTCTGTAAGACGAAAGGCGGTGGCAGCGATTGAAATGAACCCCAAACCGTTTTTCTGTATCACAAAAAACGTCCATGCGTCTCCCGGTTGTTCGGCAGCGGGAGAAAGCGGCTTACAAACTGCCGAGCAAATAAAACTTCTGAAAAGGAGGAATGAAACATGAAAAAACGAATACTTAGTATGCTGCTTGCGCTTACGATGGTCATCGGTATGCTCCCCGTAGCAAGCCTGACGGCTCATGCGGCAACTATCATCAACACGGTTGAATTGACCATGCCCTATAAGATTGGCGAAACCCTGTCAACGGATTCCATAAATTGGGATAAATGGAAGGGTGATATGGTAAATGTTAGCCTGAAAGTGAACAACTCTGAGATTCCTTCAGCCGGAGTAGAGCTGAAGAGCGGAGACCGAATTCATCTTTCTTGTACTATGCAGCCTACAAGTGATACTGCATATAGTTCCGGCGCAACAGCAACCGTAAATGGTAGATCCGCTTCTGTTTCGTATCTTTCGTCTTCCGGGAATATTACAATCAATTATGCGTACACGGTCTCAGAGGTGACCGATCTGCGTTGGGACGGTAATGTTGCCCGATGGAATGCAGTTGAAGGCGCAGACGAAATTAGTGTCTATTTGAAGTGCAGCGAAGACCCGGACAGATCCCTGAATAATTTTCAGAACGCATATAGAGTAAACCTCCCCGGTACTGCGACAGAATATGATTGGAGCGACTATCTGAATCCCGGTGTGACATATGCTTTTGCCGTAGATGCATATTATGGTGAGACAAGGGTGCAAGGCGGCTCCTCGGAGAAAAAAACAGTTGCCGGCTCTATTGGCACGATCGATGTGAATTGGGCTGCCAGCACGCCTGTCGTAACGTGGGAACCTGTTGATGGCGCTGTATACTATAACTGCCAGGTCATTAATAGCGGTGGACAGCAAGTGGGCACATGGATTGAAGTAACGGAGGGCACCTCGCTTGATTTAACGGAACTTGTGGATTTCCACGGTTCAGATGAATACTCCGTACATGTTTGGGCAAGCAGTACGCCTTATTCTTATACGAACTGGCTGGCATACGGCTACGCTGAGCCGCATCTTTTGAAAGGCAGTCCTTATGCCTCAATCGAAGAAGATGAGATTTCTGGTACCCTTAATCAACAAGTTTACGGTCAGAGCATCACGATCACGCTAACGAGCGATACGTTTAAGTCCTCCCTGTCTGGAAACTGGATTACGAACCTTCCTGCCGGGTTGAGCCAAAGCGTGACGCGTATCAGCGATACTCAGGCAAAAATCACGATTACCGGAACCCCAACGAGCCAAAGCCACGATTTTGTGGAAGTGACGATTCCGGCCAATATGCTGAACGGCGGAACGGAAATTGTTGTTAAACCAAACAGCATTTACAGCGTCGCAAAGTTTAACATTACGGACTACTTCACCGTTATTTATAAGGACGGTATGGATGGGGCTGCGTTTACCGAACGAAAGTACGTTTTAGAGTATGGTGACGCTACGCCGAAGTTTCCGTATACCCCTTGGGCAAAAGGCTACGACTTCATGGGCTGGAGTCCTTCCGTTGCCGCCACGGTAACTGCCAACGCGGTCTATACCGCGACCTGGGAAGCAAAAGACTATACGGTTACTTTCTATTTGGCGGATATACCTTCTGCAACGGTGAAATACGGCCAGAAATATATACTGCCTGAACCTGCTGATGATCCTGATGACAACAAGGTCTTCAAAGGTTGGGCTCGAGGCGATCAGGTGCTGCAGCCGGGCGATACGATCACGATAGACGGCGATATGGGCTTCTACGCGCAGTGGGAATATGTTGGTGCGACACAGTACACCGTTGTCTTTACGGATGGCGCAGAAGATGAGAAGGTCTTTGCAGACAAGTCCTATGCTAACGATGCAGGCGACCTTGTGTATGCATGCGACAAAGGCTCCGCTACGCCTAATCCATTTGTGTCTTCCCCTGGAGGCGTACCTTCTCGTGATGGCTACACCTTCAAGTGCTGGAGTCCTTCTCTTTCGGATACTGTGACGCAGAATGTGGTATACACGGCGCAGTGGGAACCGAACACTTACACAATCTCCTATACATCCGGCGGATTCGGTATTGGAATGGATCCTGTTGATGTAGGCTTTG
>JAFXBH010000051.1 GCA_017521875.1 Oscillospiraceae bacterium | reverse complement strand
TTGACCTCCATAAAAAATTCATATAAATAAACCCCGCCCCCATATTTAGGGGCGAGGTTGATCGCGGTACCACCCTAATTCACTCCCACAGGGAGGATCTTAGACGCTCTGTAACGGGAGCCCCCGTCCCGGTCATCCCGGGCTGCTTGGAAGTGGCTGGAAAATTTCTTACACAAGAGGCTCGCACCGTCCCTCTCTCGCTGGAGTAAAG
The DNA here is from genome assembly GCA_017521875.1 of Oscillospiraceae bacterium. Taxonomy (GTDB): domain Bacteria; phylum Bacillota; class Clostridia; order Oscillospirales; family Oscillospiraceae; genus Faecousia. The sequence goes on along the minus strand of JAFXBH010000051.1, from coordinate 2,377 downwards.
CAGATTTTCTTCGCTTCCGCATTGCTTTTACATATCATATTTATTTTACCACAAAACCGCTGTTTGTCAACATTTTTCCCACAGATTTTGCAGTCTGAAACTGTTGCAGCCGGGGAAATTCCCCGGCTGCCGTATCGTTTATTATTTGGGCATAACCATATCGTCTGCCGTGAGAACCTTGCCGTCCATCACCTGCTTCATCAGGTCTTTTGCAAAATTCACTGTATCCTCGTTGGGCCAACTGACATACAGATCCATACCCGGTGCGGAATAGGTAACGGCATATCCGCCCTTACCGGTTACAGCAAAAGACTGGATATCCCAGGATGCCATATCCCGCAGTTGCATTTTTACCAGTCCGCTGATTTCCTCAGAAGTGAAATTGGTGGAGAACATACCCTCCAAACTGCTTATAATATCCGCATATTTGGAGATTAAGGTGGAACTGCTGGTGAGTTTCTCTATGACCGCCTTCAGCACCTTCATTTGATTCTTGCCACGGCCATTGTCTCCACCGCTGACATTGTAGCGTTCCCGGGAGAAATCCAACGCGCCTTGCCCGTTCAGGGTGTTTTGACCCTTTACAATCGGCGTTCTGTGGTTAGCCGTAAAAGAACTTTCGGAATATACCGTTACGCCACCAATGGCGTCGATCAGTTTCTCAAAACCGGCAAAGTTGATTCTGGCATAGTGATCAATATTCACACCGTACAGGTGCTCCAGCGCCTCCACAGAGCAATCTACGCCATAATTGCCGCAATGGGTCAGTTTGTCCAATTCGCCCTTACCGGCAGGGTTCGGTACATAGTAATCTCTGGGCGTATTCACCAGTAATATCTGCTTGGTAGTGGGATTCACAACTGCAATAATATTTACATCGTTACGGCCTACTGTGAGTTTATTGCTACGTGTATCTGAGCCGCCGATATACACCACAAAAGGATCTTTTGTGATTTGTTGAGGGATATCATTTTCTTCAGTAGCAGGCTTTTTCTCCTCAAAGGCGTGGGTATATAACACGCGGGTTTGGGATAGAAAATCTTCATATTCTTCCTGCTCTGTCAGCAAAGAAACACTGGCGCCATTCATAATCAGGGCGTTGATTTCCCCGGAATAGAAGGCTTCTACCATCTGGACAGACCGTTCATAATAGACAAGGTTCACTTCTCCACCAATTTTTTTGGTCAGGTCTTCCAGAATCTGTTCCGTATGTTCTACATCGTATTTTTCCAACGCGCCAAAGGTGTATTCCTTCGCATCCTCTATCGTCTGAGCAGAATCATCCTGCCCCACAAATACATACATACTGCGGGCATCAGAAACATCCCCGGTAATATCATCCAGCAAATTTTGCGCATCCAACACCAATTTGGAGCCAAACACACAGCCAGCAGAAATAATCAACGCCAGCGCAATCGTGGTGATTCTGCGCCAAAGTGCAATTCTTCCCTTTACTTTCACGCCGGCAAACAGGCAAATGCCCTCCAACAGCAACATTAAAATCAGGATAAAAACAGACAGGTACACATAGGGCAGTATGTCCAGCCGGATCACAACCACGCAAAGGAACGCCTCTGCCAATAACTGGAAAACGCACGCAATTATTTGCAAAACGGGCCAAATTTTCTTATTTTCCACGAATTTTCAACTCGATTCTTTCTAATTCTATAGGGAGTATACCACTTTGTGTGCTCCGCGTCAACAGAAAATTGGTGCGTACCGAAGTACGCACCACCTTAGGCCAGTTCTTCCAGCCATTTTTTCAAATCCATACGCCCCTGCTCGCTCATGGGAAATGTATTTTCTCCCTCTATTTTGCTTTTTTCATAGCACAGCGGGCCATACCAGTACTCTGCACATATGGTACTGTTTTCCATATCCACTTCTTTTTTGTTGAGTTTTTCCACTTTGGGAACGATCTTAAAACGCAGTCTGCCACAAGAACCGGTGAACGAATTCTCCATTGCAAATGCGTGTAAAGTAGGAAGAAAAATATCTGCCATGTTATTCTCCAATCAGCATTTCCATTTCGTCCAGCAAATCACCAAACAGCATCAGGGCTGCCTCCACTGGAGCAGGATCTGTCATATCCACGCCGGCATCCTTCAGTAAATCAATAGGACTCTTGGAGCATCCGCCGGAGAGGAAAGTCAGGTAATCCTTCACTGCAGGCTCCCCTTCCCGGAGAATTTTCTGGGACAGGGCAATGGCTGCAGAATAGCCAGTAGCGTACTGGAACACATAGTAATTATAATAGAACTGGGGAATTCTCGCCCATTCCCTTTCGTTGTGATCCTCCACCACAATATCCGGGCCAAATTATGCTTCATTCAGACGACGGTACTCTTCACAAAGAACATCGGCTGTCAAAGTCTTG
>JAFXBH010000050.1 GCA_017521875.1 Oscillospiraceae bacterium | reverse complement strand
TTTCTACACTCGCGCCAAGACTGTCACCAAGCACTGGTACGACGAGCATTCCCGCAAGAAGGCAATGGATACTTGGGAAGGCACTGTTGAAAGAATTTAATCATTACACGAATTGATACATAAGGAGTTACGACTATGGTTACCAATAAGTACTTAAAATGGCTCAGCGAGACCGATGGCTACTGGTGGACTGACAGTGCCGAATACGACACAATGGATCAGGCTATTGAAAACGGTGCTACCGGCGTAACTACTAACCCCATTCTTGTTCAAAAGTCTCTGTATGCTTTTTCTGATTTCTGGCGTCCCTACCTGAAGTCTGCAGAAGGATTGTCCGGCGATGAGAAGGCCGAAGAGATCATTCGCTGCATCACTGTTGAGATTGCAAAGAAGTTCCAGCCCATCTATGAGGCTACCAACGGCGTGCAGGGTTATGTCTGCGCACAGGTTAACCCCAAGAAGCAGGGCGATACCGCTGCTATGATCGAAATGGGCCGCCGTCTGGCTGCATGGGCTCCTAATATTGCTGTTAAAGTACCTGCAACTGCTGCCGGCCTGCGTGCAATCGAAGAATTGGCTGCTGAAGGTATCACCACCGTTGGCACCGTTAGTTTCACTACCCCTCAGGCTGTGGCTATCGCTGCTGCTCAGCAGCGTGGTATTGACCGCTGCCGTGCTGCCGGTAAGAAGCCCGGCGCTGCATTCTCTGTAATTATGGTTGGCCGTCTGGACGACTATCTGCGTGATGTTGCTAAGGATATGCAGGCAGATGTTGCTGAGTCTGATATCATTCAGGCCGGTACTGCTGCTATTAAGAAGGCACAGGCAATCTGCACTGAGAGAGGCTACGAAGCCAAGTTGATGCCCGCCGGTATGCGTGGTGGCTATCACGCTGTTGCACTGGCCGGTGCTGATATGACCTTCTCTCTGTCTGCCGGTATTTTGACCGCTCTGGGTAAGGAAACTGAGTTTGCGTTCCATATGCAGGAGGCTGTCTCTGCTGAGACCATCGCAAACTTAAACAAGATTCCCGAATTTGTTCGCGCATACAATGTTGAGAACCTGGCTGAAGAAGAATTCATTCGCTTCGGTGCTTCTCAGCGTACACTGTCTCAGTTTGTGGAAGCAGGCTGGAACTCCATCGCAGCATTCAAACTGTAATAGGAGAGTTGTATGAATTATTTGCAATGGCTTACCCAACATACGGCTACGAAATTTTGGCATGATTCTGCTATTCCTTCGGAAATTGATGCTGCTATTACAAATGGCGCAATGGGTGTAACGACCAATCCAGTGCTGACTTATAAAACTTTGCAGGCTGTTCCGGAATTTTGGCAGCCCTTGGTGGATAAGATTCCCCGGGATCTGACACCTGCAGAGCATGCAGAAGCGCTGCTGCAAATGGTGGCGACTTACGCTGCCGGAAAGTTTCGCAACGTTTTTGAGGAAACCAACGGACAGCATGGCTATGCGTTGGGTCAACTCGACCCCAACATCTGCAATGATTCTGAAAAAATGATTGCGCAGGGTCTTCGCTATGCCTCCTGGGCAGATAATATTTCTGTAAAAACACCCTCAATTCAGTCAGCACTGCCGTTGGTGGAGGAATTGGCCTCCCGAGGCATCGCTGTATGCACAACCCTTAATTTTTCTGTATCACAAGCTATGGCTGTGGCAGATGCCTATATGAAAGGTCGTGCAAAAGCAATTGCCGCAGGTATTTCCCCTAAGCCTATTTTTGTGGTTCAGCAGGGTGGTCGGCTGGATGAGTACCTGCTGGAAACAGCAAGAGATTCCAATTTGAATCTGGATCCCAATATCATATGTTATGCAGGTAACGCCGTTTGCAAAAAGGTATATACACTGTTCAAGCAACGGGGGATTCCTGCTGTGGTCATGCCTGCCGGCCTGCGAGGTGTTCATCATTTGACTTCTATGGCCGGAGCCGATATGACATTCTCTCTGCAGGCGCGTATTCAACAGATGGCCATTGATGCTGATCCAGAGCGGGTTTGCCACATCGACGAGGAAATTCCTGCCCATGTGATTACACAATTATACCGTCATCCGGAATTTGTACGTGCCTACGAAGAAGGCGTATTGAAACCCGAGGAATTTTTATCCTTTGGTGTTACCCAGAAGACCCTGTCCCAGTTCTTGTGGACCGGTTGGGTACCCTTGGAGACCTACCAGAAAGAGCCGGACAAAGCTCGCTGGTTTTGAGAAAGGATCAGATGATGAAAGGCTTAGTAAAATATGCTCTTGGTATGGAGGGCGTGGCACTACGGGAATTGCAGGAACCGGTACCTCAGGACGGAGAACTGAAAGTTAAGGTTCTTGCGGCCGGTATTTGCAACAGCGATGTTCATGCTATCCACGACCAGCGCTCTGTGACCATGCCCATAGTACTGGGACATGAATTTGTAGGTCAAGTTGTTGAGACCTGCGGCGATGTAAATGGTTTTCAGGTGGGCGACTGGGTAACTGCCCTGCCGGCATGTTACAGTTGTGGCGAATGCTGGCTGTGCAAGCAAGGCCTTGTGACATTGTGTAACGAGCGCAAGTCTATAGGTTCTCATCGGGATGGCGCCATGGCAAACTATGTGGTCGTTCCTGCAAAATATGCCTTCAAAATTCCTGATTCTGCGGTTACACTGGAAGAAAAATCGGTTTATGCTCTGACAGAACCTCTAGCATGTATGGTACGGGCCGCCTATGAGAAGGTAGATGTGAAGCCTGACGATACGGTGGTTGTCAGTGGCCCTGGCATTATGGGGCAGTATGCAGTGCAACTGTTCAAAAGTCGCGGCGCATATGTGATCGTTTCAGGTCTGCCTGCGGACAAGGACAAACTAGAACTGGCTCTTTCTCTAGGCGCGGATGACTACGCTACCAGTTTTGATGAATTGCAGCAGAAGGTCTATACCCGCTCTCCCAAAGGGGCAGATATCACCTGCGACTGCGTTGGTGTGATACCTTCGCTGGAGACCTGTATGAAGGTCATTCGTCAATTGGGTACACATGTACAGGTTGGCCTGTTTGGAGGTAAGGTTCCGTTCCGTTTGGATGCTATTTTTGATCGTGAAGTCAATTATATTCCTTCCAATTCTTCATCCTACACATCATGGGGAATTACCATGGATTTATTGCGTGAGAAGAAGGTTACTATGACGCCCTTTGCGTCCGTTAGGTTGCCACTGGATGAATGGGACAAGGGTCTAGAAATGGTTTTGAACAAGGCTGCCTATAAAGTTCTCCTGATGCCGGATAATACATTCTAAGGCTTGCTGCGGTGCTTCTCAGCGTATACTTTCACAGTTTGTAAAAGTCGCTGGAATTCTATCGCCGTATTCATGATGT
>JAFXBH010000049.1 GCA_017521875.1 Oscillospiraceae bacterium | reverse complement strand
GATAGCCGACCAAATGAGCATCAAGGAGTATGTGGACCCGTTTACGGGTCGCGAGAACAAGTAGGCACAGAAAAAGCCCCTTAAGGGGCGGCCCGAGAAAGGAATGCGGTCGGCAAACCAGTCGGGGCCCCTTTAGGGGCAATAGTCTGTAAAATGCCCTTCTAGGGCTTAATCAAGCCTCCGGCTTAGCCGGAGGTTTTGACTAAAGCGTAATCTCTTTGATATATTTTGCGATTTCCAGAAACTCCGGTTTGGCGGGCGTTTTCGTAAGGGCATCTGCAATATCCCCGGATTGGAACCGCACACCGGAAAAGCGTTCCCGGACCAGGTGCACAAGTTCCGTGTCCAAAGCATCGGTAAATACGGAAACCTCGGAAATCAGACCGTCTGTAACCTGGAACAGAAATTGCATTTCTCCAAAGGAGAACCGTTCTTCCAGCTGGTAATTAAAGGCGGGAGTTCGCCCGAATCGCCATTGCCAGGAGGCGTACTCCCGGTACAGTTCTTCTATTTTGGCAAGGTCCTGGCTTGTGAACTGATATTCGGTAAAATCTCCATACTCCTTTGCAAATTCTTTTTTCAAAAGTGAAATTACTGTCTCCACAGTAACATTTTCATTGAAATCCTTAAGATTACATACCCGGGATTTTACGGAGGTGACACCCTTGGCCTGCATTTTTTTTGCAGACACATTCAGGTAGTTGGACAGTTTTGTAAGATCGGTATCCACCAAAATGGTTCCATGATGGGCATTCATACCTCTTGAAGCGGCAAAGGCATTTCCGGAGAACTTTCTTCCATCAATGAGAATATCATTTCTGCCGGATAATTCTGCCGTCATTCCCAGATTGGCAACCATTTTCTGAATGACACCCATTTGACGGGTTACATTGTATTGTTCTTCTCCCATAATGAAGGAGAAATTTAAGTTTTGGCAGTCGTGGAAAACCGCGCCGCCGCCGGTATGCCTGCGGACAAGCTGGACACCGTCTTTCTCCATCGCATCTATGTTACATTCCCGCCAGGCATTCTGATTTCTGCCGATAATCACAGCGTTGGCATTCATATAAAGATACAGCATAATATCATCTTTTTGCAAACGCTCCAGGAAAAAGCGGTCTGTTGCCAGATTTTTCCATCCGTCATTGCTGTCGCTTATATGAAAATATATTGCCATGTTTCCCTTCTCCTTGCTGTTGTGTAAGATAAATATACTGCCAATTTGCGCCCTTGTCAACAAAGCAATAAATGGAAATTATGTATTGAAAAACCAGAGGGAGCATGATAAAATATCGCTGAGTATAATGAGGGGGTGGCGCTATGCTGCTAAACGGAAAATGGATTTGTAAAATTGCCGGGGAATATGCTTATGAAATCCCTGGAACCGTTCCTGGCTGTGTCCATACAGATTTGCTGAATGCCGGTTTGATCCGGGATATTTACTATCGGAAAAATTCGGAAACCATTCAGTGGATTGAAAATGCAGATGTTACCTATGAACGGACGTTTTTTGTGGAGAACCTGCAGGAAAATGCGCACCTTGTTTTTGAGGGCTTGGATGTCTATTGCGATATTTACTTAAACGGCTGTAAGATCGGCTTTGCAGATAATATGTTCCATGCCTGGGAATACCCGGTAGACGGTATTTTGCAGGCAGGGGAGAACACGCTGACGGGTGCGTTCCGTTCTCCCGTCCGTGAGGTCGCAGATAAGCCTGTGCGCCCCGCTGCGTTTACCAAAGAGCGTTTGTATACCCGCCGTATTCAGTGCACCTACGGCTGGGACTGGGTAGACAGATTTGTGACCATGGGCATTTATAAGGACGTGCGCCTGGAGTACCGCACACCGGACTTTTTGACAAACGTTTATGTCTACACCGATCATATCAATGCATACAGCGCCCAGTTGGGGTTGGAAATTGATTTTGAAAATATCACCCGGGAAGGTTGGACGGAGTTTGCAATCTTTGATCCTGAGGGCCGGGAGGTTTACCGGAAAAAACGCTGCATCCTCAGCGAAAAAATTCGGGAAATTATTGATATTCCTACGCCGCAACTGTGGTATCCTGCCGGCTACGGTGAGCAGCCTCTTTATACCCTGCGTGTTACCTGCGGTGACAGAGAGAAGAATGTGACCTTTGGCATCCGCAGCGTTCAGATTTTGGAAATTGAGGATGCCCCCAATAGCCCGGAGGCAAACCTGGCAAAGAAAATCAAGGAATATCCCCATTTGCGGCGTTGGGACCAGAACGAAGGTTCTTCCTGCTTTACTTTGCTTGTCAATAATGTGAAGATTTTCTGTAAAGGCGGAAACTGGGTCCCCTCGGAACCGTTCCCCTCTGCAGAGACACCGGAAAAACTATCGCGCCTTGTGAAACTGGCCCGAATGGCGGGCTGCAATATGCTTCGCGTTTGGGGCGGCGGTATTATGGAGCAGGAAGCATTCTACGCAGCCTGTGACAGAGAGGGTGTGCTGGTAACTCAGGACTTCTTTATGGCTTGCGGTAAGTATCCGGAAGAGGAGGACTGGTTTATCGCCCACCTGCAAAAAGAGGCAAAACACACGGCTTTGTGCCTGCGAAATCACCCTTGCCTTGTTTGGTGGTCCGGTGATAACGAAAATGCAGTAAATGGCGATGAGAATCAGGCGGATTACCGTGGCCGCCGTGCTGCACTGGAAGGCCTT
>JAFXBH010000048.1 GCA_017521875.1 Oscillospiraceae bacterium | reverse complement strand
TTCTTAGTAGAACCGCCGCCCTTATGGTGAGCGAAGAACTGAATACCAATTTTCATCATGGTGTTACACCTCCAAAACTTCGATATGATCCGGATATTCGTCCCGCAAACTGCATAAGTAAAGGAGCAATCCTGCAAGCACTGCCTGCACGCTCTCTTCCTCGTCGCAGGATGTGGGGAGGGTCAGAGTAATCCGGGCATCCTCTTGTTTGACCCGCACCTTGGCCTTTGCGCCACACACATCATTGATGGTGGCTTCAGCCATTGCAACCACAGCGGAGATGGCGGCACAGACAATGTCCTGTCCAGCCTCGGCATAGCCACTGTGTCCGGAGACGGAGAATCCTGTGATTCTGCCTTCCTCCATATAAAACTCGCATCTTGTCATAATTACAGTGCGATCTTGGTGATTTCCACCTTGGTGTAGGGCTGACGATGGCCCTGCTTCTTCTTCTCGTTCTTCTTGGCCTTGTACTTGAAGACAATGATCTTCTTAGCCTTGCCGTTCTTGATAGCCTTAGCCTCTACGGTAGCACCCTCAACAACGGGAGCGCCGATCTTAGAGTTCTCGCCGTCCAGAATAGCCAGAACCTGGTCGAACTTGACGGTAGATTCAGCCTCCACGTCCAACTTCTCGATGTAGATCACATCGCCTTCAGACACGGTGTACTGCTTACCTCCGGTAACGATAACTGCTTTCATTCTTTTTCACCTACTTTTTATTTGTGTAGACTCGCTCTAAAGGCGGGTGTACCCCTATTTTGTCATTCCGAGCCAGTGCTCACACTGGCGTGGGAATCTCAAGTGCCGTATTATGCTTTAGATTGCCACACCAGTGACATCGGTCACTGGTTCGCAATGACAGCATAATCGTGCTTTTGGGCGCACCAACTTAAACCTTTTCAATGCGGCTTGACTATTTTAGCAGAGGGAAACCCAAAAGTCAAGGGGTTTTTCCAACTTTTTCGCACTATTACAGCACTTTTGCGCCCTCAAATGTTACATGCAAGGGCATAATCTCCCAATTCTGTTGGGTGACGGTGGGGAGTTTCTTGGAGAGTCTGTCTTTCAGGGTCTTATCCCGGGTAATGCACAAAAGCGTAGGGCCTGCACCGCTGAGGCAGAATGCCGCACCGGCAGTCCGCACCAAGCCTTCAATAGTTTCATAATCAGCAACCATATGTTTCCGGTAGGGCTGGTGAAGTTTATCCTGCATAGCATTACGGAGCAGTTTCTCGTCGCCCAGTTCCAAAGCCTTCAGCACCATGGCGCCGTGGGAAATGTTATAAATGGCGTCGGCACGGCTCACCTGCTCCGGCAGCACGGCTCTGGCTTTCACCGTGGGCATATCAAAGTCGGGAATCAGCGCCAGAAATTCCCAATCCGGATGGAGGGGAAAACTCACCGTTACCGGCAGGCCACCGTCTACCTTAGAGGCAGTCAGGCCGCCGAAGAAAGCAGGCGCCAGGTTGTCGGGGTGACCTTCCATAGCATTGGTGATGTTCAAAAGTCCTTGGGTGGACAAGCGGTTGCCCCGCAGCACATTGGCGCCCATCGCACCGGCTACCAGCAAGGCTGCAGAAGATCCCAAGCCACGGCAGATGGGAATGTGGGCGTCAATATGGATCTTCACGCCTTTGACTTCCTCACTCAGGGATGCCAGCACAGCGCAGTAGGACACATAGGCCAGATTATCCGGACCGGTAAATTCCTCGTCGCAGCCGGTGATCTCCAGGCCGCTTTCCGTCTCCTCAAAGGTAACATCGGTATACAGTTGCAGGGCGCAGCCAAAGGCATCGAATCCAGGGCCCAAATTGGCAGTGGTGGCCGGTACGCGAATGGTTACTGCATTCATATTTTTCTCCTTTACAGCGCCATCACAAAGTCCAGCATAGCGTCTTTGGCGATCACGCCGGTGTGGCGTTCTTCCTTTTCCCGGAGACCGGACAGGTTGTTGGGAATGACGGTGCCGGTGGACTTAGACAGGTACTCCATCTGATCAAATTCGTCCATTTCCGGGGCTTCTTCCAGAGAGGACAGTACCGCGGCGGGGAATTTGTAGGGAGAGGCGGTAGACAACACTACCATAGGACGGGTGTCACCGGTTTGGTTTACATAATCTTCTGCCACTGCCCAGCCGGTAGCGGTATGGGTATCGCAGAGGTAATGTTGGTTATCAAATACATTTTTGATGGTTTCCTTGGCCTTGGCATCGTCGCAGTAGCCTGCCCAGAATTCCTCGGCAATTGCCTGTTTCAGGCTATCGGGTACAGTATAGAAACCATCGGTATTCAGTTGCTTCATAAGATTTGCCACCAACTCTGTATCCCCGGACAGGAAGTACAGAAGCCGCTCCAAATTAGAGGACACCAGAATGTCCATAGAGGGAGATGCGGTCTTATGGAGAGGTCTGCGACGGTCGTATGTACCGGTTTCGATGAAGTCAGTCAGCACATTATTGGCATTGGAAGCGCAGACCAGTTTGCCCACAGGCAGACCCAGCCGCTTTGCCAGCCAACCGGCTAAAATGTCGCCAAAGTTACCGGTGGGAACACAGAAATTCACCTTGTCTCCCATGGTGATCTGACCCCGGCGGAGCAAGTCTGCGTAGGCCTTGAAATAGTAGGTAATTTGGGGTGCCAGACGGCCAATGTTAATGGAGTTTGCAGTGGACAGACGCAGCCGGTTACCGGCAGGCAGTCTTCCCTCCACGGCGCTGGCGAAGATATTCTTCACACCGGTCTGGGCATCGTCGAAGTTGCCCTCTACGGCACAGACCGCCACATTGTTACCCTCTTGGGTGACCATCTGGGCTCTCTGCACCGCAGATACACCACCTTGGGGATAGAACACGCAGATCTTGACGCCCTCTACATCTGCAAAACCAGCCAGAGCAGCCTTGCCGGTATCGCCGGAAGTAGCGGTGAGAATCAGAATATCCTCCTGCATTCCCTTTTCTCTCTTGGCGGCAGTCAGCAGTTGGGGCAACATACACAGCGCCACATCCTTAAATGCAGAGGTAGGGCCCCGGAACAGTTCCAGCACGGTAAACTTGCCGGTATCTACGGTGGGAGTCAGTTCTTCGGTCTGGAATTTGCCCTGATAAGCGCGGGATACCAGGGTCTCCATATTGGGAATATCCGGCAGCATGGCGCCGATGATCCGGGCGGCCATCGCCATAGTGTTCTCCTGCAGGCAGGCTTCCACATCAATTTGGGGCAGAGCAGCAGGTACATACAAACCGCCGTCGGGCGCAAGACCAGATAGCACCGCCTGTGCGCTGTCCACGGATATTTGATTATTCCTGGTGGAATGGTATAGCATAATGTCCTCCTTTTCAGGATAATTTTTGTCCTGATTTAATCTTTTTGCACAAAAAATGCCGCTACGGCAAGTGAATTGTTTTCTTATTGAAACAATTGCATTTATGTAACGTATATGATATACTTTTTTATGAGAAAAAGCAAGTGTTTTCGTCGCGGAAACACAGATGCCCATTTTATATGCGGGAGGAAGAGAAAAATGCGTATTGGTTTGTTAGGTTTTGGTGTTGTAGGCAGAGGTGTTTACGATCTGACTGCACCCCGTGAGGATATGTCCGTTGTCAAGGTGGTCTGCCTGGAAGATGTAACTCTGCCGGACGCTGAGGTTACCAAAAATTTTCAGGATCTGCTGAATGACGATTCCATCGATACTGTGGTGGAGGCTATGGGCGGTCTGCATCCTGCTTTTGAGTTTGTAAAGGCTTCTATCGAAGCCGGCAAGAATATCGTCACCTCCAACAAGGCTCTGGTTGCCACTTTCTATGACGAACTGATTCCCCTGGCAAAGGAAAAGGGTGTTTGCTTCCGCTGCACCGCTGCCGTTGGCGGCGGCATCGGCTGGCTCAGCGAACTGGAGCGGGCGCGCCGTATGCAGACCATTCAAAAGGTTGGCGGCATTATGAACGGCACTTGCAACTACATTCTGGACTCTATGACCCGTCTGGGTCTGACCTACGCAGACGCTCTGTCTCAGGCACAGGCATTGGGTTACGCCGAGGCCAACCCCACCACCGATGTGGAAGGTATTGACACCTGGCATAAGGTGATTCTGTCCTCCAATGTGGCATTCGGCATCAGTTTAGTACCGGAGACCGTTCCTGTAGCCGGCATCAGCCGCATCAAAGCCACCGATGTGGAGAATTTCACAAGTCACGGCTATGTATGCAAACTGATCTCCACCGGCAAGTGTGCTGACGGCAATGTAAGCGCTTATGTGCAGCCCACTTTGGTTCCCACCACAGAACCGGAATCTGTGGTTCCTGCCAACTACAACCTGATCACTCTGGTCGGCTCTGCCTCCGGCCGTATGAGTTTCTACGGTCAGGGCGCAGGCCGCTACCCCACTGCATATAATGTGGTGCAGGATTGCGCCGATGTGCTGACCGGCAAGGGATTCTACAGCCCCTACGGTGGCAAGGTCTCTGCCAAGAACACCGATATGCTTCGCTACTATGTCAGCGGTGCCGCCGATGCATGGCTGGATGAGATCACCGAAGAACGCTGGGGCGATGCCGTGATCACCAAGCCTGTTTCTGTAGAGGCTATGCATACCTGGCTGAAAGATCAGCCTGCAGCATTCATCGCTGCTTTTGCAGAATAATCTATCCGGAAAGGGAGAAACCTATATGCTGAAAGTAACCAAATTCGGCGGCTCCTCCATGGCTGACGCCGGTCAATATAAGAAAGTTCGGGACATTCTGATGGCTGACCCGGAGCGTCGGGTGGCGGTAGTATCCGCTGCCGGCAAGCGAAACAGTCAGGACCACAAAATCACCGACCTTCTGTATTTGTGCCACGCACACACCCAGTACGGTGTACCCTGCGACCCTGTATTTGAACTGATCACCTCCCGGTATTTGGAAATTCGGGAAGACTTGGGTATTACCTTGGATCTGGAGACTGAATTTGCAGAACTCAAAAAGCGTCTGGATGCCAAGCAGGTATCCCAGGACGAGATGGCCAGCCGGGGCGAGTATTTCTCCGCCAAACTGATGGCCGCGTATTTGGGTTTTGAGTTTATTGACGCTGCCAACTGGGTATTCTTCAATATCGACGGCACGGTAGATACCGCCAAGTCCTATGAAGCCCTCAGCAGTATGGCCAAGGGCAAGAGCGTAGTAACCCCCGGTTTCTACGGTGTCATGCCCGACGGCAGTATCCGCACCTTCTCCCGGGGCGGCAGTGACATCACCGGCTCTTTGGCCGCCGCTGCGCTGGATGCAGATGTATACGAAAACTGGACCGATGTTTCCGGCATTCTGATGGCCGATCCCCGGATCGTGGAAAATCCCCATCCCATCCCTGAGATTACTTATGACGAACTGCGGGAACTGGCCTACGCCGGCGCCAATGTGCTTCACGAAGGTGCGATCTACCCCGTTCGGAAGAAGAACATTCCTCTGAATATCCGCAACACCAACGACCCCGGCAACCCCGGCACTATGATCCGCAAGCATTTCGACACCGAGATCGACCCCAACCGGATCATCACCGGTATCACCGGCAAGAAAGATTTCTCCATTATCACCATTTTCAAGCGTGGTCTGACCAATCAGGTAGGTATTCTCCGCAGAATCCTGTCTGTTTTGGAGAAACACGGCGTCTCCGTGGAATTTGTACCCAACGGTATGGACAATGTATCTTTGGCCATTCCCACCGCCACGCTGGCACCCCATTTGTATTCCATTCTGGCGGAGATTCAGCAGGAGATTAGCCCTGACAACATCACCGTTCACGACCAGATCGCCATTGTTACTGCCGTGGGTCATCAGATGGCATTCCGTCCCGGCGTATCCGGCAAGATTTTTGCCGCATTGGGTCAGGCCGGTATCAATATCCGTATGATCAATCAGGGACCCGACGAACTGAACATCATCTTCGGCGTGGAAAACAAGGATTTTGCCGACGCCATTCGGGTTCTGTACAACAGTTTCATTAAATAACAGGAGGGTATCTCTATGAAAACATATACCGTTGCTGTGCTGGGTGCCACCGGCGCCGTCGGCCAGGAAATGATTAAAATTCTGGAAGAACGCAACTTCCCTGTGGGCAAACTGATTCCCCTTGCCAGCGCCAGAAGCGCCGGCAAGACCCTGAAATTCAAGGGCGAGGATGTGACCATCGCTTTGGCCTGCAATGAGGCTTTTGAAGGCGTGGATATCGTGCTGGGCGCTGCTGAAAATGACATCGCAAAGCAGTTTGCTCCTGCTATCGTCAAGGCCGGTGCTGTATTCGTGGATAATTCCTCTGCATTTCGTCTGCAGGACGATGTACCTCTGGTCGTTCCCGAGGTCAACCCCGAAGATGTGGCTTGGCACAAGGGTATTATCAGCAATCCCAACTGCTCCACCATCATTACCATGACTGCCGTGAACGCCCTGAACGCCATCTCCCCCATCCGCACTATGACCACCTCCACCTACCAGGCTGTTTCCGGTGCAGGCGCAGGCGGTCCTGTGGAACTGATGAACGAAGTGGAAGCCCTGTACAAGGGTGAGACCTACGAGCCCAAGGTGTTCCCCTATCAGATTGCTTACAATCTGATTCCCCAAATCGGCGGCGAGCAGTTTGAAGGCTACACCAGCGAAGAAATGAAGATGCAGAACGAAGGCCGGAAGATTATGCATCTGCCGGAACTGAAAGTTGCCTGCACCTGCGTCCGTGTGCCGGTAATCCGCAGCCACTCCATCTCCGTTTCCTGCCACTTTGATGTTCCTGTAACTGTGGAGCAGGTGCGGGAAGTGATCGCCAAGGCTCCCGGCTGCAAACTGGTAGACGATCTAAAGAACAAGCAGTATCCTATGCCTCTGGAGACCAGCGGCCAGGACATCGTGTATGTAGGCCGTATCCGTCCCGACCTCACCGACGACAACGGCATCTGCCTGTGGTGCTGTGGCGACCAGGTCCGCAAGGGCGCTGCCACCAACGCCATTCAGATTGCAGAATTGCTGGTTAAGTAATGATATAAAATTAACCCCCCCACCAATCGGTGGGGGGTAATTTGCAACCGTGGGGGACGGACAGGCCGTCCTCGTTGGTTATCGGTTAGTCAGAATCTGCCTTCCACTTAGGGGACAACATAATCTTCTACTTGCACTGTCCTAGAACTTGAATCAAAACTGCTATTGTGCAAATTAAATGTTGTACGATAAGACATATCGTCGCAATTTTTATTGCCGTATTCTTTTCTTTTATGGCATAATAACAGGATGTTGCCAACATAGGAATAAGGCAAAATGGTAAAAAAACCAACAATAAGAACGTTTGGAAATCAGTATATGGTAATGATTGAAACACAAATCCGTTTTTACTCAAACTAATTAATTTATGCACTGCTGAAAAAAGCGAACCTATTGTAAGCGAAACACCCCATAAGATAAACCAAAATCTTGCTTTTTTATTCTTCATTTGTGGCTCCTCTCAGTTAGGGCAGGAAATAGATTGCATCTATTTCCTGGCAAAATGAAATCATATCAAATCCTATACGCACAGATATGCCCGCCATAAAATATGCGGAAGTGCTCTTAATTGTCCAACTATCATCGTAATCATCTCGAACAAAGTCTCCGCCGGTCTTCTTCTCACCAACCAGCCGGTCGATCAGGTCATAGTAATAGGTGGTGGTAATACCGGAGCCGGAATCCACTGTTTTGGCCAGTCTGCCGCTGTTGTCGTAGGCATAGGTCAGGATTACTTCGATTCGCAACCTCGGGGGACGGATGGGCCGTCCCCGTTGGTTATAAGTTAGTCAGAATCGGTCTTTGGCTTAGGGGACAATAGAACTGTCCTCTTGGCCTACAACATCATACACCATATGGAAGGCCGCGTTCTTTTTAAGTTTATCTAAATACTCTATATATGCTGCATCAACATCTTCAATTCGTTCTACATGGTTGAGATCTGCCGGTTTTCCTTCTGCTACCTCGTGCACAAAATAGTATCGGCCTTGGTATACTTGACCGTTTTCGTGTTCAAAAATAATCGTGCTATCTACATCGCTTTGGGAAAAACCTTGAATATAGACATTATATTTACCTTCTTGAAGGTTTTTACTATCCTCTCTATAAAAGTTATTATTATCCATATATAAGCGAACAGAAGTCTCAACACCTTGTTTCCATTGGTCGGTCATTTCCTCGTGTATGGGCTGTGTGATTCGACTTAGATCCATTGAATAGTGCCCAAGATACTTTGTTCCTTCTGGTGGGCAGGTTCCCCACTTCTCTTGTGGTGAAATAAAAAATGCTCCCGACTCATAAAAATAAGACTGAAGACCATATTCAGTCATGCAAACACCAAATCTATATAATCTTGGCGATTGCTCCGTTGATAATGGGTGTTCTACATTTGTAACAAATATGTAAACCAACGGAAATGAGAGAGGTGTTACCTGTCTTGAGGAAAAATACAAGTCGTATTCTATTTGCTTATATGCAAACTGGTTCAAAAGCCCGTCGGGATAATAATACAACTGAGTATTAAATACATCCCTTATTCCATTGTTAATTTCATTAATGGAGAATACTTTGTTATTCACTGTGATTTTCTCTAAATGAGCCGTGGTTTCATCACTACCTTGGCTTGGCTTTTTCCCAGCATTGCATCCAACCATTAGGAATAAAACCGCTAAAAAACAAACAAATACTGTTTTTTTCATCTTTGACCTCCTATGGATTGTAGAACCATGTACCACCAATATAAAAACCATTGGGGTATATCTTGGTAAATTCTTTACTATATGAATGTGTATATGTGCAATAACCGAAGCATCACGTTCTCCTGAATATGTTAAGTTATTGGTGCCCGTATATTCAAG
This sequence comes from Oscillospiraceae bacterium, assembly GCA_017521875.1. GTDB lineage: Bacteria > Bacillota > Clostridia > Oscillospirales > Oscillospiraceae > Faecousia. The sequence continues at coordinate 24 of JAFXBH010000048.1, read as the reverse complement.
TGCTCTTGGATAATTACGTAATGC
>JAFXBH010000047.1 GCA_017521875.1 Oscillospiraceae bacterium | reverse complement strand
GGGAGCGGACTGTTTCCTGGTCCTCCCTGTCCAAGACCTACTCCATTACCGGTTGGAGACTGGGTTATGCCATCGCACCTAAACACATTATGGATCGGATCAAGCAGTATCACGACTTTAACACCGTAGGCGCTCCCTCTCCTCTGATGGAGGCCGCTGTGGTGGGTCTGGATATGCCCGACAGTTACTATGAAGAGTTCGGCGCACACTACGCCCATATGAAGAAACTCTTTACCTCCGGTCTGGATCGGATCGGCATTCCCTACACCGATCCTCAGGGCGCTTACTTCGTGCTGGCAGACATCGGCCCCTACCTGAAGAAGGGTCAGACCGATGTGGAGTTCTGCGAAGAAATGGCCCGGAAAGTGGGCGTTGGCGTTGTTCCCGGTACCTCTTTCTTCAATGAAAAGGGCGTCAACAACATCGTGCGTATGCACTTTGCCAAGATCGACACCACTTTGAACGAAGCGCTGGATCGTCTGTCCAAGATTCGGGAAAAGATGGGTTAAACAAACTCTTCTCAAAACGAAAAAGCGCCCCCTCGTGTAGAACGAGGGGGCGCTTGACTATTGTCTATTTTCTTTTTATTCTTTCATTTTTTCGTGCTGGGTGCCAAAGTAGAAGGACACCACCATAGAAATGATGATCATCACATTGTCCGGCTGCAATTCTCCCCGCAGCGCCATCACCGTAAATACAGTGATCACCGCAAAAGTAACCATCGTTTTTACCTTTAGCATGGCCGCCAGACTTTTCATAATCTCTTTCATATGCCTTACACCTCCCTTTCCAGGTCTGTCAGTCTGTGGTTAATCACTTTGATCTGTTCCTCCACTACCGGCATCCGCCGGGCAAAACCGTTGTGTTCCCGAACCTCCCGGGTCAATTCCTCGATCTTGGTATCGGTAACGGCTTGCGCCGTTTGGATGCTGGAAGCCGTCTTTCGGACTGTTGCCGAATTGGTGATCACCACGCCCAGCAGCGACAGGCTACCGGAAATCAGCGCCACCAAAACCGCATCGCTCATGCACCCGCCTCCTTGCTCACGGAGACTGCTGCATCCCGATAACCGTTGGCTTTTAAAACGGCTAACAGTTCATCGGCAGTCTTCTTATCGGCAAAAGGGCCAAGGGTGGTACTATAACGCACATAATACACACTCTTCTGTTGTACCTTTTTCTCCAGACCAAGGAACTCTGCAGCCGCCTGGGCATAGGCAATGCCCAATTTCTTGAGTTCTACATCGTCGTTCCAATCCTGAATATCTTTCTGATTGTCCACAAAAGCGCCCTCATTGGCGATGGCAGGCATAACGGTGTTTGCCAACACAGACAGGTCTGTGCGGATCTTCACGCCGGGGGCTGCGCCATAAAGCCGCAAGTTCTGACCTGCCGCCTTCACATACTTAGCGAAGATTTCGCCCAAAGGCACTCGCTTCTGACTGTAAACCAGCGCCTCATAGCCATCACCGCCGCCGGCATTGAAATGAATGGACACGAACAGGTCTGCACCCCAGCTGTTGGCTTCGTTGCAGATCGCCGTCAGACTGTCCATAGTGCCGGGGGTTATTTTGGTTTCACACACAAAATTTTCCAGCAGAAAATCGTTCATATGCTTGGAAACAGCCACATTTAATTTCCGCTCTGTTTCATAGCCTACCGCGCCGGGATCTTTGTCAGAGTGTCCGGGGTTGATATAGATTTTCTTTGCCATAGGTTCTTCCTCCCTTAAACATCATTACATTCCTAAAAGGTCTTGGATAGTATAGTATTTTTCTCTATACTTTAACGCCTCATTAAGGGTCATAATCTTAAAACCATTAGATATTGCGTATTGTAGGACTTCCGTCACTTTTTCTACATCAAATTCGCCGGTATCCGTGTTTTTTGAATGCGAACCAATTACTACCCAAGAGCCATTGGTAACGCTATCTAACTTGGTTGTATAATAGGACACATCAGGCGTGTTGTTAAAATCGAAGAACATTCTGTTTATTTGTTCCCGCCCCCGGCCAGAATCAACGCCAGTCATACTGGGTACGCTATATACTCCGTATCTGCACCATTTCTTAACAATAGTCGGCACATTTACATCATCTCGACCTGCTGAACTGCCGGGGTAAACAAGCATATCGCTGTCAAGGAACCCTTCTTCTCGCAGTCTTTCAAGAGAAATAATTAAATCCTCTTCCAGTTCTTCCGGAGTAAATTTATTTTCCTCCGAATACCATCTGGAGTGGTTGTTAGAATGCGACACAATGTGGAATCCCTTCCTCTGAAATTCTTTCAATCTATTGATTAAAGTCTCATTCCACTGGGAAGTGATTGTAGCGAAGGTACATTTAACTCCAAGATTATCACAAATTGTTTTTGCGGTTTCAATGCCGGTTGCGTCAGTATCATCATCAACCCAAGTTAGGATTTTCGTTGGCTCTGTGTTGTTACACGCATCGACAAAGACTTTTCGCAAATCGACCTTGTCTATTTCTTTGATTTTGTCGATTAACCTTTCGTGAAATATATCGGCGGTTGCTTTTGTGGGATTATCTTCTGTTCCAACATTTCCACCGGCTTCCACCCTGAAACGGAATGACATACCGGCGGTATTTTCAGGCACAACAATGTCATAAGTGCCGTCTTCTTTGTACTGGGTATTCCACAAGGCATCGCCATTGCCATCAAAAAAGTACAAATATATAGACAACACGCCATCAATAAGACCCGAAACTTTTACACGATACTTGCCATTAACCTTGATATTTTCCGGCAAATTTGCATCATCAACATACATATTTAAGTATGCTCTGCTTTCGGCCACACCATAAATTTTATACGATCCATTATCGACAACTTGGAATGTGACTCCGTTGACCGTGGAATTAGATGGTTTAGGTAACAAGCCATTTTCTCCCAATGCGTCTTTTATGGTGTCAATATTGCTTTTTGCGTTTTCAATTTGTGCCCTCACCGCTTCTCCTGCGGATTCGTTTGCTAACACACCATCCTCTATATAATTCAGTTGTTCTGCGGTCAGCACCTGACCGTTTGTAAAATACTGTTTTCCATAGGCCATACTCATTCACTTCCCTTTCCTAAAATCATCTCACCCAATATGCCTGCGCCCAAGATTGCTCCATCTGCGCCAATGGTTTCCGCCACCGTACCACAGACATACAAATTCACATATGCGCCGCCGGTAGCCAGTGGGCGGCACACCCATACTTCCACACTATCCGTACCGGCCCGGGTAGCCTCAATCAGATTGCCCGCGGCTGCCCCTGGGGTAGCCAGTATCCAAGGGGCTTGCGCAAACACAAAGGGCAGCGCTGTCTGCAGTTTGGCTTCATACCATGTTCCCCAAGCCTGCCAATCAGGTGTATCCTCCCCCAGCAAGCACCGGCATTCCACAAGGCCGCCGGCCCACTTCCGATAGCGCCAAATTCCCACATTACCTCGCTCTACCACATAGTCCACAACTGTGTGATTCTGAATCCGCAAACAGCCGTGGATATGGAAATCATTTTCGCCCCAGTCAAACACCGGGGTGGCCCGGGCGGTATACTCCGTTGAGTGGGCCACAGCCAGCCGGTCAATGGCCCTGGCCTGGAACGTGTAGGCAGTTTGGTAATCCAACCCGGTCAAAACACCTTCTGCCACATAGGCATTGTCTTCAACGGTATAGGACAGCGTATGCCACTGCTCAGTGTCCTGCCAATGCGCTCCCATCGGTTTATACCGATACTGCACCGTCAGGGTATTCTCTTCTGCGCCAAAACTGCCGGCAAAATAATTGCCCTTAACACAGATCGTCATATCACCCTCTCCGTTGGGTTTGCTGCTGAGGAGATTGCAGGTAAGTTGGATATAGGGAATCATTTCCCTGACGATCTCCACCTGCCGGGTATACCCTCTGGTGTCGGTGACGGAGAACAAAAATTCTCCGCTTTCCGTCTGGGGAATCACTGCTACGTTGTCTGTATAACGATTGCCGTTGCTGGAGAGTCGGTAATCTGCAATCCCTGCGCCACAGTTGCCACAGAATTCCGCCACCGCCTGGGCAGTACTGCAATACCGGACCAGTTTGCTTCCATCGCCGGTAAGCGCCAGGGTATCCGGATTGATATCCGTCACTTCGGCTGTAAGCGTAGGCTGAGCCGCTTGCGGATCTGTCTGTACTGTCAGGGGACAATCTGTAACGCCGATGACCGTATCTCCCTGATAAGTGGTGCAGATAATTTCACCCATACCGGTTTTGGCATTGGGGATCTGGTCATAGAACGCCGCCGGCACTGTCCAGGATACTGTATCCGTCACCACATTTTCTGCGATCGTTCCCTGCAAATTCCCAAAACGGTAGGTTAAATCACAGGTAAATCTGCTGTCTGCCCGCTGCACAGAGATCTCCAGGTCACTGCCAATCACAGCCACCGGGCAACAAACCGTCGCAGATCTGGGGATCTCCGTCAGTTCCCAGTTGCCGGAAAGGCGCATAGCCGGCGGGCCGTAACTGTTTTGCGCTTTCACATTCGGAATGGATACGGCGTAGGGCATATCCAGTTTGCCGGCTGCGTTGTGGGCAACAGAAATATTCCCTGCGGCAATTTCCTGGGTGGTGTAATTGCTTCCCAGGTTAAAATAGAAATTGCGTATGGGAATGGATTGTCCTCCAATGGAAATATCCCAACTGTACCCGTTAGCCAAAAAGCGATTGTTATCCGTATTACTGATGGTAAACCGGTAAGAAATCAGGGAGGTATTGGTGGCTGCGTCCACAGAATCCTCTGTCAATTCCAGGGTGATCACATATCCGTTAGACCAGGAATGCCAGGCATAATCGCCTGTGGATACTGTTTTTTTCTGTAATGCCATTTTTATCCTCCTATCCAAAAGCATCCGGTGCGATCTGCGCCGTAATTTTCGAAACGGCTTCTGTCGCCTACCACCAGATAGGTGGACGCCTTCAAATCCACCGCATCCACGCCTGCGCTGTTGGCAGTAAGCACACCGCTGCCGTTTTTGTACACCCGCATACCGTCCTCGGTGATTTGTGTCTTGATCTCACCGCCGGTTTTTTCCACCGTCATACCGGTTTGATCAAAGGTGTATCCGGTCACAGTGCTAACTTTCTCTGCACCGTCACTGATTACCTTTTCCACCTGTAGAGAAAGTCCCGCGGCAGTCTGTTCCACGGTGGACATCCGGCTCTCCACAGTCTGCAACTGGGTCTGCTGCTGTGCCACGCCGGTTTTGATTCCCTCCACTGTCAGTTCCAAAGCGGCAGACTTGCCATCTCTGTCCCGGTTCTCTGCCTTTAGCCCCTCCATGCTCACCTGCAGTTCCAGCACCTTGCCTCCCAGCGCGGAGAGTTTGGTGCTGTTGGTGACTGTTACACAGTCCCGACTGGGACTGCCGGTGCATTCCAGCGTCTCCAACGGGCCGGATTGCACCTTGGACATCACATACACCGTATGGGTTCTGCCGTTTCTGTCCGGCACCTGCAAAATATCTCCCGGCACTATCGCTGTGGTGGCGGGAATTTGCAGTTTACAAGGTGTGTACGACACGGGAGTGAGATTTTCAAAAAGCACCTGGGCCACTTTCTGCAGCGGCTCCATGGTGTCCGATGCCAGCAGATAGTTGCCGGTAATCACATACCCGTTGCTGCCGGTACCATAGACCGCACCTACATCATGATCCGTCATACGGATCTGCACCTTATCCACAGGCATTACCCGATAATCTGCGAAGGCAGATGCGTGAATGTAATGGGCCTTGTCCGGCCCGAATTCTACATTCTTTTGTGTGTACCACCCCAGTTCGATCTCGCCGTTGGGGGTGGCTCTGCAAAACCGGCCGCAGGCCTGACCTACCCACTCCATCAGCCGCCGACCGGTGATACCGGACAGGGAAAATTTCCCGATTTCCCAATCCTCATTGGGAATTGTTTGGTTGATCAGGCTGACATTACATGCAGCGCAGACCATTTTGGCAAAATCCAATAAGCGGTAAGGCCAGCCGGTCAAATTCTCCAGCCACTGGGTCAGGTCTCTGTCCAGCAGACTGACCTTGTCATAGGCCGTGATCTTGCAGACATTGGGACTGGGGCAGACCGGTGTCTCCGCAAGAAACCGGCCTACCAGCACCCGGTTGCCATTCTCCTCTTTGTATAGCGCGATCTCTGTGCCGGCGGCAATATGATAGCCACCCTTGGGGGTAATCAGGGTGGCTTCCAGCATATTGGCGCAGGCAGATCCGATGTTCAGTTCCGTACCGGCATTCACCTGCTGGGTAAGACTGACACTTTGCAGGGCGTTGACCGTTCCCACGCCGGAGGAAATCTCCGTTCCGTCCGGCAGAACCAAAATACTCTTCAGCAAGGGATCACCTCCTAACACTCCACAACGTTGAACTGATAGTTCCGATACTGGCCTGTGGCAGCAGAGTGCCACAAAATACCGTATTTACTGCGATAGGCCATTACCTCTTTTGGGTTGCCATTCCGGTCAGGGAAGGCAAAGAGGAAGGTATCCGCGCCTGCAAACAGGCTCTCCATATACCGGTATTCCTCCTCCGTCAGGTACGCATAGGAAAATGTCCACTTCCGCACCCCGCGACGGACCACAAACCGGTGCATCACACCGCTTTCATCCCGTCCGGAATCAGAAGCGTCAATATCCTCTGCAGAGATCTCCACATTCTCATCCGGCACCAACATTGGAATCCGGTCGATCATAAACAACTCTGTTGTGGCTCTCATAACCCACCTCCGTTCACTACTGCCATTTTTCTCTGATAGCGGGATACCGCCTGACCGATCAAATCATCCCCGATATGAATGCCCAAAACCGCCTGGAGAATCTCCCGCTGCACCCCTACCGAGGTTTCAAATCCCGCTAAAATCGCCGATGTCTGGTCGCCCATCACCGTTGCAACCGCCTGCTGGATCACACCCAGAGGGGCTTCCACATTGGTGCCGTGCCGCTGATCGCCTACCACCGTCAGGAAGGGTCGGTTGGCCGGCAGCACCGCGCCCTGGGCCAAATAGGGAATTTGCGGGGTCGACACCGGTTTCAGGCTAAAGCCCATACGCTTGCCGCCTAACTCAGGAACCCAGTCAGGAACTGTAAAGGACAGTTTATTCACTGCGCTTACCAAACCGTTTACGGTTGCAGAAATACCCCGCAGGATTCCGTTGAAGAATCCGATAATGCCGTTGGCCATGGAACGGAAACCGTTGGACAACGGGGTGACCACTTTGGTGTGGAACCAACTCCAGGCCCCACCCCACACGGACTGAATGGACTTCCATACATTGGCCGCGGTATTCTTTACGCTATCCCAGTTGGCGATCAGCAGAATCAATGCCGCGCCCAGCAGTTTTACGCCGCCGGACACCAGAGAAATGGAATTGGGCAGCAAATTCATGCTGGTAATGGATTTTCCCAATGTGCCATTCAGCAAGGCAATTACCGAGACCACCCCGGCGATTTTCTGGGTCAATCCCTGATTCTCTGCGATCCATTGGCTGAGATTTCCCAGTCTTTCGCTGAGCCATCCCAATGTATCCAGGATTTTATCTCCTGTCCACTGACCCAACGGCTTTAAGAATTTCTCCCATAGCCAATTGGCCAACGGCTGCAGCGCCACGATCACCTGATGCAACACGCCCAAACAGGCAGAGAGGGTATCCAAAAATACCGGCAGAAAATCCTCAATGGTCCAAGCCGCCAGAGGTACCAGCAAATTGTGCCACGCCCACTCCAAACCGGCAAATAACGCCTGGCTAATGGGGGCAATGGCATCTTTCAGTCTGCCAAAGGCCGCCACTGCGGGAGAAATATCTATGGTTTTCAGCGGCGCTACAATGGACAAAATTTTATCCACTACCGCCTGCAACTTAGGAGACAGTTCTCCCGCCTGGGCAGAAATATCCAATTCCACACCGCCGTTTCCCCCTTGCAGGCGGTTGATCTCATCGAATCCCATGAGCGACCGTTTCACCTCTGCGTTGGCAGAGGACAGTTTCTTTTGCGCCTTTGCGGCAGAGTTTGCAGCAGCGCCGTACCCAAATAAGGCAGCAATCACCTTGCCAACGGATTTGGTCAGCCGAATAGCCGTCCAAACCGCCTTTTGCACCACAGGAATAAATACCGCACCGATGGGCGCCATGGCATCTTTTACTGTGGCCTTTAATTTACCGAAAGCCAATCGCAGCACCAACAGTTCCCGTTCCAAGTCTTCCGTGGCGGTACTGACTTCTTTTGTATCTACTTCCAAATGAATCACTTGTTCACTATTTGCCATCTACTCACCTACCTATAAAATCACCTCCGGGGAAGATGCCCCGGAGGTTTTGTTACCCCTTACCGTCCAGCAAATCCTGCAATGCCTGCTGCCGGGCCAGTTCCTGCTTGCTGTAATGGGGTTTGATATCCACCTCTGTCTTGTGCTGGCGGTAGTATTCCTTTTCGTGGGGTTCTAACTTCTTGCCGTTCCGGAGTTTCTCCCGCAATCCCACCAGCATAGATAATTGTCCTTCTCCAATGCCGTGGAACCAAGCCAGAAATGTCCACCAATGGACATAGGGCAGCGCCCGGATCTCCTGTCCTGCCACCTTATTCACTTCCGCCACGATCACTGCTCCATCCTGCTGCCAATCCAGTAATTTGGGCGCCGGGCGATCCGAAGGCTGGCGGCCGCCCCACAGGAAATTCTGAAAAAATTCCATTGCCTCCTGCCAATAGCAGTCAGGGATCTCTTCCTGATAAAACAATGCCAGGGCGATCCGCCATTTCAAGGTGTCGGGCAGATCCGGGTCTTCAAAGTAGGAGAAGATTTCCAGGATATCCCGGTAGTCCGTGTGGACGGCATAGGATCTTCCGCCAAAGTTGGCGCAATCCGGGAGATTCCACAGATTCACACCGTTTCTCCTCGCCGCTGCTTGGCTTTATTTACCGCAGCAGTGATCTTCTCCCGGGCACATCGCTCCGCGCCCTCTACCAGCACAGGCTGCAGGGCATTCAGAAGATTGGTCACTACCCGCTCTCCGTTTTCTGCCACCGCCAGCAAATTGACACCGGAGAGGATTTTGTCAAAATCATTCTCCTGTCCGAAGATCCAGCCAAGGATCTGTTTCATCTCCCGATCGGCTTTCTGCAGCAAATGCACCACGGCTGTGCTGTCTCCCTCTTTCAGGGCTTTGGCTTCCTCCACCAAGGACTTTTCCACACCGTCCAGTTTTTCACCGGCCTCCATAAATCTTGCGTACACATTGGGATCGCCGGGATTAAACCGCAGCAGGCCGCCACCGTTGATCTTATAACTCCTGACACCGCTGTCAAATACAATCTTCTCCATAAACTTTGTTTCCTTTCCGGGGAGGGGGATTCCCCCCTCCCCTTAGCATTTACTCTTCTGCTACGAAGGTCTTGGTGGACACATCGAAGGTGCCTTTCACCTTGTTGCCGGTGTAGTGCAGCGCAAAGGAGATCTGATAACCGGTGGTATCACCGCCGTAATTGGTAATCTCGATATATGCCTCTTCCTTGGTTGCGGGATAGGCAGTACCTTCGGCCTGCTCCCACAGTTTCACCTCCACCACATCTGCCTTCAGATCGTCCAGCACCAGACCGTTGTCGATGATATTCTGCAGTCGGGTAAACAGTGCAGAGCCTTCCTCTGCATAGAAAGGCTCTACGGCAGAAGTCTTTTCGTAACCGGAGATCAAAATAGAAGTCTCACCCAAAATATTCTTCTTGGTATCCACCTGTGCCGCCAGTTCCGGGGAAAATTCCTCCAGGTCTTTGCCCAGCCGCTCGTAGACGGCTTCCGCATCGCCGGTGGCGGTGTTAATAAAATGCGCCAAATATTTTCTTTCAATTTTTGCCATAGTTAATTCACCTCATATACTTTCATAAAATCCGCGATCAGCATGACTGTGTAAGTTGCGATCTGCGCGCCGGCAGTTATACCGCCTTTTTCTGCCCGAATTCTCTCCCGGGCAGGTACATCTCCAAATTTGGGAGCAAGACCGGATGCACTTTGCCCCCGGACCCAATGCTGAAAATCCAGCAGCCGACCGGCATTTTCTGTGTCAATCCCCTGCCCTTCCATTTTCCAGGACAGAGAAAACTGATACCGGCAGCCAACCAAACTGTTCCCCAGCACATCCTCCCGGCGGGAGGTCTCCTCCAAACCTCTTGGAAGCAGACCTGCATACTCTACCGGCAGGAAATCCGCCCAATGGGGATAGGTAGAAAGCCACGCCAGCATTTTCTCCAAATCTGCAGACGTCTGGTTTTCGGGCATTATCCCACCCCCCGGTAGATATCCACATAGATGCTTGCTTTGTCAAACAGATCTCTCCGCAGAGCATTTCTGTCGGTTTCATACTGCACTGACACACTGCCGATATTGGCAGAGGTCAGTCCTCTGTTCCGGTTCTGCCAAAGGCTCTCCGCCATGGCGCATACCGCCATATTTTCTGCCGCTTCCCCGGAGGATTCCACCCGGTAAACCCGCTTGAGTTTACCAAAGCACCGCTGGGCCTGAGCCGCCACACCGGAAAACACTTTTTCCGGAATGGCGCTGCCCAGGTATTGGTTTACATAAAATTCATAATCCACCATAGGCAGCGCCTCCGGGATTAGTTAGCAGTTGCGATGGCGATATCCTTCAGCACCGCGGCCTTCAGGGTGTTCTTCAGAACCACACCGGCTACCAGTTCCACTTCACCGGTCTTTACGGCGCCGGGGGTGGACAGGTCAGGCAGGTAGGACTGGATCACGCCGTCGCCCATGGGAGAGATGCCGTGGAAGCCGTCCAGACCCAGAGAAACTGCATAAATGGCAGTCTTGCCGGCCTCATCGGTGGCCACTACATCCTGCACGGAAGTGCCATTGTAGTACTGACCCATATCCACCATAGGAATGCCTGCGTAGGTCTCTACGGTGCGGCCGAAATCGTCATGGCTGCGCTCGTAATAACCGGCGCGGCGGGCGATGGAACGGAGTTTTACCAGCATGGCTCTGTTCATCAGCAGCATAGAGGGAGTGCCGTCCAGCGTGCTGATGAAACTGTCCATCTCGTCCAGGAATGCGTTGTAGTTGTTGTCCAGTTCGGTAGAAGTGGTCAGGCTTACCTGGCTGGTGATCTCATTGGCAGTGCCGGTGAGCAACTTCTTCAGACCGTCGAAAGTGCCGGTCACATATCCCTCACCCTCTGCTGCACCGGTGCCGTTGATTACCAGGTTATGGAAATAGTTAGCGGTGGCCTTAATTTTCTGTTCTGCCTGGAATGCCATTTCATTGGCAGCGCCGGCAGTATTTTGAATGACGCGATCCATCTGGAATGCGCCGCCCATAATGATGGCATTGGCAGTCTTCTCTTCCTTCTTTGCCTCGCCGGGGGTGTACTCGTTGCCCACGGTACGGACAGATGCGGTAGCGGGAGACTTCAACTGAATGTAGCCGTAAGTCAGGGTGCTGCCGCCGGTGCCGGGAGAGATCACATTGTCAAATACCATATTGTCCAGCAGCAGAGAACTGCGGCGGAACATATCTACGATCTGCTGATCGACCTTGTCGGCCATGCCGACCTTTGCTTCTGCGAGTGTAATAGCCATAATTGTTTACTTCCTTTCAAATTTTTCTAATAGTGCGCCTGCAAGACCTGCAGGACTTCTGAATTCTTCCCCTTGGGCTGCGCCGGTGTTCCGGGCATAAGGGGGCGGGGTCTCCGTTTGGAACAAGTAACTGCACTCCTGTTTCAGAATTTGCAGTGCATCTGCCAAAGCGGTCTGCTGATTTTCGCTGGCTTTCAGGGTATCGATGTCCAAAAGCGCCGTGATGGCCTTGGCGTTGCGGCCCTTGGCTGACAGGATTGCATTCTCCAGATTGTGGCTAAAAATCAGTTCAGACATTTCCCGTCTATGGGTATCCACCTGGTGATCATACTTCTCCTGCCAAGCCTTGGCTGCCGTCTCTTCTGCCTGGGCAAGTTGCTGCTTCAGGTCATCGTAGTCTGCAAAACGGGCCTTCGCGCTTTCGATATCCCGGCCGTTTTCCGCCATGATGGCATCCATCACCTCTTTGGGCAGAGGTTTCCCCTCCACCTGTAAGCCTTGCAAAAATTCTCGTTTCATATATTCTCCTTTCTACGCTTTTTACGGGGTCGCATCCCGATGGTATAAAAAAAGCACGATGATTGCTCACCGCGCTTCTCTTACTGTTTTTGGGGCATCAACCGATGCCGAATACTTTCTTCGCTCTCACCGGCCAGGCCAAATCGCCAGGCAAGAGCAATTTCCGGTCTTATCAGACCCTTGTCTACCATCTGGACATAATCTGTCCAGGTCTTTTCCTGATCATACAGAGAACCGTTGCCCCAATCTATACTGATGGGACCCGGATCCTGGACAGGAAATCCGTACAACTCTGCCAGCACCTGACACAGCGCCACCGTTTCTTCCAAGGCGTTCTGCCACATCCTCTGGAACTCTATAACCGTCAGGGCGTATTCCGCCGCGCTGGCGCTGATCTCCGTGGCCGTTCTGTCCTCTATATTGGAATCTGACAGCATACCCCGTTTCAATCCCAAAATGCTTTCCACATTTCTTAAGTACTCCTGTTTCCGGGCGAGATAGGACTGCTCCCGCAACTGGGGCGAGAACACCGTAATCCCCACTCGCTCCGGATCTTCATCCAGCCCCACAAACAAGTGATCCTTCAGTCCCAACTGACCGTCCAGCAGATCCTTGGATGCGATGATCCGGCTTTCGCCCCGGGAAAATTCCCCATTCATCTGCGCCTCGTTCCAGTCGATATTGCGAATGATCCCCTCTGCCGCTGCATAGACGGAAACGCCGTCATACGAGCCGTCCACGCAGTTGAGAACCGGGACTTTCATCTCCGTCAAGCCGATGCTTCCCACCGGTTTTGGGAACTTGTACCACTGGGCAAAATTTGCATATGCCGGCACATTTTTAAGCGGTACTTCCGCCCCCAGATTCCGGCTGTCCTTACTGCGGTAGAGTTTGTTGGTGATGGTAAGATACCCTGCGCCGTCTACCGTTCTCCGCTCCAGCAGGGTGTAGTAATAACTGCCCTCAACGCTTTTTTCTACCAGGCCGATATCGGTAGGTCTGCCGCTGCCATCTCTGCCAAAGATCAGCACATTGTTCCTGGGCACCAAAGAAAAGACCATACGCCCGGCCACAGGACAGGGTTTGATGTAACAGGCGCCGCCCACCAACGCATACTGCATTGCCAGGTGCTTGTTTCGGTCCAGTTCAGCCAGCAAATATTCACCGAAGGGTGTATTGGCAGCGGCCTTGTACTCGCCGAACACGGACTTTACCAATTTGTTCACCACCGTATAGGGGATTCGCTGACAGGGGTCAGCGGTTTCACTGACTGTACTATCGTAGTACATAGCAAACCACCGCTGGATTGCCTTCCGCATGGATGCCCCGGTTTTATCCAATGCGCCGAAGGCCTGCTCGTAATCGTAAATACTCATACTTCCCCTCCCCGATTGATAATACTGATCCGTTTGGCGGCCCGCAGGCCCATCTGAACACCGTTAATATAGGCTTCCAACTCCCGGATCTTTTGCTTCAGAGCCAAATTCTCCCGCTCTGTCTGCCGTTTTTCCCAAAGCAATGTTTCCTTGGCCAAAACCGGCAGAAAATTATTCTGTAACCATTTTTTCATTCCAATCTCCTCATTTCCTTATTTCTGTGTAAGACCGTGGCGCAAAAATAACGGATGTCGTCCATTGCGTGATCGTTCTCCTTGATAACCCGGTCGGTCTGTCCGTTCTCCTCCCAGCGATACAGGGAAAATTCCCGGATAGTATCCTTGCACTGGGGTGCAAACTGCAGTACCTCTTTTTGCATCAGACCGGATACCAGGTGAATGCCCGCCAACACATCATTTCTGGCTTTCCGCACAGAAAATACGCCGTGACGGCGAATGGTGGCAATGAAAGACGCCGCCGACGGGTCGACCACCACCGTCTCTACCGGCAGACCGCCCGCCAGTTTCACCAGGGCATCGTGATACTCTTCATCGGTAAGCATTCTGCCTGACTCCCGGCCGCTGTGGTAAAACTCCCGCAGCCGTACTGCCTTGCCCTGGGATACGCACCAAATCCCCGCCGAAAAGGGGTTTCGGGTACCGTAGTCCACGGAAATATAGTACCGCCCTGTAGTGGGAATTTCCTTGGCGATGTGCTTGTCCGGCTGAAAATCGTACACCAGCCCCTCCGCCATACACCATTGTCCCAGAATATACCGCCGATAAAACGCCCCTGTGTAGAGGCTTGCGTACCGCAGCCGGATCTGGGGATCTAAGGCAGGGTTATCCTCCATCGTAAAATGCAGGTGGAGGAGTTTCTTCTCTCTTGCCTTCAGAATCCACTCTTTGTATAGCCAGTGTTCCGGCCCTTCCGGGTTGCAATTAAACCACAGTTTCGACCCGGGTACGGAACACCGGGCGCAAGCCTGCTCCACAAAGGACCGGGGCATCAGTGCCGCCTCGTCCAGGAGAACCCCCGCCAGGGTAACGCCCTGAATCAGTTTGTAGGCGCTTTCATCCTGACCGCCAAAGAGATAATAGGTATTGCGTTTCCCCTCCGGGCCGGTCACTACCAATTTGTTTTCGCTGCGGCTCTCACGAATTTGAAAAGCCTGCCCCAGCCAGGCATCCAAATAGAACAGAATATTCCGTCGTAATGCGCCAACCGTCCTACCGCATAAGCCAAAGCAGCAGCCGTCGAAATGGGCCATACTCCACAGGAAGAACCCCGTCACCATACTTAGGGTCTTTCCCGATCGGATCGCCCCGTCGCAGATGATTCCCTCGTATCCCTGTAGTCCCGGCCTGTTCCACCAAGTAAGCGCCAGCATCTGCCGTTTACTGAAGTTCTGATAGATCATCTGTGTCCACCTCCTGCCGGGTTGCCTGTAAAATTGCCTCCAGTAGATTGTTATCGTTACTCTCAGATCCGCTATCTTTCCCCTCGAACAGGCCGTAGTGCTTGCCAAGCAGTTCCAGTGCCTTCATTTTGTCATAGAATTTCACCTTAATGCCTCCGCTGGACTTCTCCACCGATGCGATGGCCGCTCTCTGCATTGGTTTCAGCCGTTCCTTTAGCCGCACCTCTCCATTTTCGATTTCCATACAGGCCGGCACATCGGCAAATGCAATGGCCGTCAATTCCCGCAAGATTTTCTCCGGGGAGATTTTTCTTTCTGCCATAACCGCCCCAGCATCTCCTCCCTTCCATAAAAATAGCGAAGCAGAGATGCTCCCCTGCTTCGTTGTTTTTGTCGTTGTCTACTGTTGGCACTATCATAATAACACAGATTTTCCGAAAAATCTTCCCAACATTTTACCAACCTTTTGGATTGCATTTTTGTGCGTTTTGTTGTAAAATACAGGAAATCCATTTTGACGGGAGGTGGCGTGATATGCTGGCAATAAAAATCTGCAAAATATTGCGAAAATCCATACTTTCTCTAATAATCATTGGGTTTATCATCGCAATAGTTGCATTTTCTATTAATGGACATGTGGTCTTATCCACCAAAAAACAGATTATTTCCCCCTCGGAAGCGGCTGCAAAAAATGCCGATTGTGTTCTGATTTTAGGCTGTGGAATACTTTCAAGCGGTCAGCCCAGCGCAATGCTCTCCGACCGACTGGCGCAAGGTGTCGCCTTGTATAAAGACGGTGCTGCCCCCAAACTTTTGATGAGTGGCGACCACGGTCAGAAGGATTATGACGAAGTGAATGTCATGAAAAATTATGCCTTGGGTCAGGGCGTGCCCTCCGAAGATGTGTTTATGGATCACGCCGGATTCTCCACCTACGAAAGCATCTACAGAGCCAAAAGCATTTTTCAGGCCAAGAAAGTGATCATTGTCACTCAGAAATATCACTTGCACCGGGCGCTGTACATTGCCAATGCTTTGGGTCTGGAGGCCTACGGCGTTGCCTCCGATCCCCGGGCCTACGCAGGACAGACTTACCGGGATGTGCGGGAGATCCTGGCCCGGAACAAGGATTTCTTTGCCTCCATTATAAAACCCGCCCCCACCTATGGTGGAAATCCCATTCCCGTCTATGGCGACGGCAACCTGACCAACGGCTGATGGCCGGTTTTGAAAATGCCGGCGACGGTGACCATCACCCCCAGACCAATAATAGAAAAGCGGGATTCCTTGGAATCCCGCTTTCTCTTTATGAATCATTCCGACAGATCCTCTCTCTCGGCTTTTTTTCGCATCTGCTTCAGGGCTTTCATACGGCCGGTGATGGCCTTATGTAATTCGGTGCTGTTCTGAATCAGGAATGCAGTATAAGTTTGGTCATTTCCCCGGATGCAAATGCCCCATAACGGTGCCAGTTCCACCCGCTGAATTTTCCGCAGACCGATCCGAATCTCTTTTCCGAAGGCCGTCCTGCAAAGGAGCGCATCGTCCCGCAGAGCCACCCTTTTCTGACTCTCCAATAAACAAAAGACTGTAACGCCCAACATCACCAACAGCAAAATGCCGAATGTCACGGCATATGCGATCTTACCGGCCGCATAATGGGTGGCATACCCGATAAAATTGGAAAATCGCAGGAATTCCGAACCCCTGACACAGGCAAATCCCGCCGCCTGCAATTTTTCACCAAAGGCTACATCCAGTTTCCGGGCATTTTCAACTTCTTCCTTATTGTAGTATGTCGTGCCCAAAATGTCGTATGACACATACTGGGGGTTGTAGAAATTGTAAATCTCTTTCAGGAGAGATTTACGGCTGTTGTTTTCTGCAAAATCATCAAATTTGTCGCTGTCTGCAAGGACAATCTCGATGGCCTTTTCCTGACCTTTGGTGTACTTTTTATATTTGGGAATCATCGGCAACGCCATACACGCCGCCACAATCGTAGCGGCCACCAATAGAACCGCCCATATTGTAATCACTATGCGTTTATAAGAAATGCCAACGCTTTTGATAAACCCCATATGTCCCCTCCTGTGCGCCTGACGCCCATAGATCTGTCAATTGAAGACATTATACCACAGGTAAAAGAAAACATCAATATCTTCTCCCGTTGTTCTCCAGGAAATGCCGAATCCTTCGTGTCCACCGGACACTTGCCAAGTGCCGCCTTTCGAGTCCATTCGTCTAGATACCATCCCAAAAAGAAAAACCACCCTTTTAGTTACATTTGAACTTGGGAAAGCTTCAATTTCTTACATGGGCATTATGTAGTGTAAGCTGCTGCATTCGTGCATAACACATAAGTTGCAGTGAGTTGGTTTTAGCGATACCACAGATCCAGATAACCCCGTACAATTTTCTTCATTTCCTCAAAGATAATTTCCTGACGGGCACTGGTGGTAAAGTGCTGCAAGGAAGATTTATCCCCGGTTTTGGAGGATTGGGTCAAATAGCCTTCGTCGATCAGCTTTTGCTCGACCTTGGGACCGCCGCACTTAGCTGCGTTCTTGACGATCCACTCTGTCAGCGCGGGAGAGGCATCCCGCTCCAGGGCCGTCCAAATGTTGACCTTGCAGATGCCATCGTCAAAAAGCTTTGCGATTTGATCGTTGGACACGGAGGATGTGCCATGCAGGCAAATCCGGGGACCGATCTTTGCTTTGATAGCCCGGGCGGCATCGTAGTAGTAATGCAGATCCTGACCGGAAGCCCGGTGCTCGGTGCCCAGATTGGCTACCACTACATCCACGCCGGTCTCCTTCATGTAATACTCGCATTTGTCGGCGGAGGTGATCTCACACCGGGCTTCGCCGGTAGCATCCACGATCTCGTCGCAGGCGCCCTCGATTAGCAGCTCGTTACCCTTGCGCTGCACATACGCCTTGGTCTTTTTGATGTTTTCTTCCATAGGCAAAGTGGAAGCATCGTACATCACAGAGGAATACATGCTCAGATCACTTTCCAGCATCTCTGCATCGGTGTCATGCTGGGCATGATCCAGGTGGATCAGAATGTCCACATTGGGGAAAGCTTCGGCAAGAATGTCGATGCTGGCCCGGAACAGCTTCAGACCAATATCCCAGCGGCGGGTGTGGGTGTAGTAGACGGATTGACTGCGATGGTCATACTGATTGGTGATAGCCAGCGTGATAGGAATACGGTCATATCCCTTTTCTGTTGCAAATTCGGAAGCGGCAGTAAGGATGGCTTCCGTAGTGGTCAGGTTCTCGCTGCACAGGCAAGGGATGACCCAGCCTTTCTTTGCGGCTTCTTCATAAACTGCCAGGACATTTTCCCGGCCGGTAATAATAGGCATAATGAATCTCCTTATTTCTCGTAGAGGGTAACGGTAACTTCATAGGTAACAGCTTCACCGGGCTGCAGGAACTTGAGTTTTCCTTCCTTGCGCATGACATCCCGTCCGTCGGGATGACAGTTGCCGGGCTCCAAACCCAGAACATAGTCCCGATAACCCATCATCTTCCATTCGGTGAAATGGTCCAGAGAATGGGGATCAAAGGAAATGGTCAGTCCCTTATGGATATCCGGATTATAAATGGATGCCTTACCCTCATTTTCAAAGCTGTGGAAATAGCACTGCTCTTCAAAGCCGGGAGTTGGGGGCAGCATCTTGTGCCAGGTAGAAAGGTCCTTGGCAGCATGGTCGTTTCTGGGTTTGACGGAAACGGAAGGGATCTCCACCAAAGAATTTTCAGACAGCAAGGGATATCCCATATTCATGTGATACAAAAGCATGACAGGAGATGCGCTATCGCCCTGGTTGTCTACGGTATCTGTGATGGTGAATTTACCTTCTTCCTTGCTGACGGTAATCGTACGCTTCATGTAAAACTTCCGGGCAAAAATACCGCTGTCATTAACAATCGCATGGATGTAGATGTTCTTATCATCTTCATCCCACCAGATCCGCTCGCAGGGCGTGTTGCCGATGGTTCCGTGCAAGGGCAGATCTTCACCCTCGTCGGTGCAGGGAGAGCCTACGGCAGTCAGACCGCAGGTGGTTAAGAAGCCCGCAGTAAAGCTCTTCAGAAAGCCTGCACCGGGTTCGTCGTAATAAGCGGGAGCAACATAGCCATTGGGAGAAAAGTATCCCATATTGTCACCCTTGAAGATAAGGCGGGAAATATCCGCACAACGGTCGGCGGAAACGGACATTTGGAGGCCTGCCGCATTGCGGATCTGCAAAAGGCGCATTCCGTCGCCCTTGCCGCCCACCAGACGTACTTCTTCTACCCCACAAAGCTGACTTTCGTGTCCAATGTAAGGATTAACCATGGTTAGCACCAACCTTTCCGGTATGCGGTACGCAACGCCTTGTAGACTTCGTACCGCTGGTTATATAAGTTTGCGTGTTCTGCATTGGGCTGTATAGGGCTGCCATATTTCCAAAACCGTTTGGCGATGGCAAAGGGATCTTCACCTGTGACGGCAGCCAGGCCGAGAATGGCGCTGCCCATAGCGCCGGTCTCGTCAGACTTCACGGGGATAATCTCACAACCCAAAATATCCGCCTTGATCTGCAGCCATACAGGAGACTTTGCACCGCCGCCACAGGCATAAAGCCTGTCAAAGAAAACGCCATTCTCCATGAGTTTTTCCTGGTTGTAGCGCATCTCAAAGGTGACACCTTCCAAAATCGCCCGGTAGATATCGGGAAGGCGGGTCTGGGTGGTAAGACCGGCAATGAGGCCCGTTGCTGTAGCATCCACATCCGGTGTTCCACCCATGCCCTGAAGGAAGGGCAATACCATCAGATCGGTGGACTCTTTGGGACATTTTTCGTTCAGCACATCGTAAATGCTGCGACCTTCTTCCTTCAAATGGTAGGCTAGTGCATCCCGAT
>JAFXBH010000046.1 GCA_017521875.1 Oscillospiraceae bacterium | reverse complement strand
GTACCGGTTGGGGCTTTGGCAATGACATCTTTCCATTGCATAAATTCCGGGATTGCTTTTGCCTGAATGGTGGTAGGATATCCATAACCCTTTTTCTCCAGGACTTTCAGCATCGCATCCGACAGACCTAAATCCCGAAACATCAAAGTATCTTCCATAATATCTTCGTCCTTTACTTCTCTTTTAACCAATGTATTTTTACAGATTTTCAATGCGTTTGCAATATCCCCTATTTCTTTTCCCCGGTATGTTGTAATTTTTCAGATTTCCGTGGACAAATTCTCTATAGTGTGTTATATTATAAGTTGATATTCTATAGTTAAAAAACAGCAAAGGAGTTTGCAAAAAAATGGGCAAACTAATTGTAATTGAAGGCACCGATGGCTCCGGAAAATCCACCCAATTTCGTCTGATGTCCGAGCATCTGACCCGGGACAATGTAGAATTTAAGCGACTGGTATTTCCCCGCTACAGTGAGGAGAGTTCCGCGCTGATCCGTATGTACCTCGGCGGTGAATTTGGCTCTAAACCCTCCGATGTCAACGCCTATGCGGCATCCTCTTTCTATGCCGTAGACCGGTACGCATCCTACAAAATGGACTGGGGCAAATGGTATGAAGACGGTGGACTTGTTCTGTCCGACCGCTACACTACCTCCAATGCGGTTCATCAGGCATCCAAGGAGTCCGGGGAGAAAAAAGAACAGTTTTTACAATGGCTATACGATTTCGAGTACGGAAAGTTAGGCCTGCCCAAACCGGATTTGGTAATTTATTTGGATGTACCCACAGATTTCACAGAGAAACTGCTCCGTCACAGAGAAGCCGATACCAACACAAAGGCTGATATACACGAGCAGGATATGGCATATCTTGCCACCTGTCGGGAAAGCGGCCGCGCTGCCGCCGAATACTACGGCTGGACGATCATTCACTGCGTCAAAGACGGTGCGATGCGCTCTATGGAAGATATCCATCGGGAAATTTACAGCCACATCACAAACTGTTTGGAGGATTAAGCGTATGGTGTATGTATTGCTGGGAACCGGCTTCGAAGAAGTAGAAGCCGTTGCACCCATTGATCTTATGCGTCGCGCAGGTATTTCCGTTTTAACTGTAGGCGTTACCGGTAAAACTGTATATGGCTCTCATAATATTGGTATTGAAGCAGATATTCTGCTGGAGGAAATGGATTTGACCAATATGGATATGATCGTCCTCCCCGGTGGTCTGGGTAGTGTTGCCGCCGCCAGAGCCAGCGACGGTGCTTTGAATGCGCTGCGGTTTGCCTGGGAAAATAACAAGTTTGTTGCTGCTATTTGCGCAGGTCCTACCGTGCTGGCCGATCTGCATATAACAGACAGCAAGAATGCTACTTGCTACCCCGGATGCGAGAACGCTATGGGGAATGCGTGTCTGGTCTCTGATGCCGCCTGTGTACGGGACGGCAATCTGATCACCGGCACATCAGCAGGCTGTGCCATCCCCTTTGGTCTTGCGCTGATTGAAGCATTGAAAGGACCTGACGCTGCCAAGGCAATTGCGGAGCAAATTGTAATCCGCTGACAGGAGGTTTATATATGGACAAAAACGAGTACAATCGTTTGTCGGCAGAAAATCAGAAATGGTTGGATGATTTACTGAGTGATCCGGATTATCAGTCGGTCAGCGCCAACGATCTGGCTGCCCAATACACAAACCCGGAAGAGGAAACGGAATCTCCTATGTCCCCTGAGGAATTTCTGTCCCAACCGGAAGCAGAATTGGAAGCGGAAACAAAATTAGAAGCGGAAGCAGAATTAGATCTTGAGGAACTGAAACAGTTTACCGACAATGTAGATGAAGAACAGGCTTCTGAAATTGATGATGCTGAACTGGAAAAACTACTCTCTGAAGACTGGCTCACCGTCACAGAACAAGAGGAATCTCCAGTTGAAATAATCGAAGAAGAAACATCTTTGGCAGATATCCCCGCCCAGGAGCCGCAGCAAACACCCCGGCGGTTTAGACCCGTCATTGAGAAAAAGGCTCGTCCAAAGAAAAAAGATGAATACGGCCTTGCCGGTATTCCTAACATCATATCCACTGCCATTTGGCTGGTGCTGATTCTTGCCATTGGCATTTCTTTGGGACATCTATTTTGGGTTTGCTGCGCCGATGTAATGGCCTTTGGAAAACCCCCTCAGAAGGTAACCATCACCATTACCGAAGACGACACCATCGATACCATCTCTCAAAAACTTGGGAATGCAAATCTGGTGCGGTACCCCGGTCTGTTCAAATTCTTTGCAACCGTTACCGGTAAAGATGAAGATATCTGCGTGGGCACATTCACCCTTAACTCCCAACTGGACTACAATGCCATGATTAATGCCATGTATACCTACGGTGAAAGCCGTGAAGTTGTGGACATTATGTTCCCGGAAGGCTACAACTGCGCTCAGATTTTCAAACTGCTGGAAACCAAAAATGTATGTAGCGCTGCCGAACTGGAAGAATATGCTGCCAACGGTGAACTGGGCGACTACTGGTTCCTGGAAGGCGTTCCCCGCGGCAATAAGTACTGTCTGGAAGGCTATATGGCACCGGATACCTACTCTTTCTACACCAACGACAATCCTCGTCGTGTGATTGAAAAGTTCCTGGACGAGTTTGGCAGCCGTTTCACCGACAAGATGAAAGAAGATTTTGAAACTATGCAGAAGCAGTATGCTGCCCGCCTTAGATCCAACGGCTTTGGTGCTGCCTATATTGAAGAGCACAAACTTACTTTGCATCAGGTAGTTACTCTGGCCTCCATCGTTCAGAAAGAGACCTCTTCTGATAGTGAATGTTACGACATCTCCTCTGTATTTTATAATCGCTTGGTAAATCCCAGCATTCTGTCCCTGGGTGCAGATGCAACCGTGTATTATGCAATCGGTGACTACTTGGGTGAAATAGACGAATTGACATCCGCCCACCTGAATGTGGACAGTCCTTACAACACCAGAAAAAATCAGGGTATCCCTCCCGGACCGATTTGCAATATGGGTGTTCAAGCGCTATATGCCACATTAGAACCCAACGAGACAAGGTATCATTACTTTGTATATGACAGCAAAGCAGGTGCGCACCGGTTTGCTGTTACCCAGAGTGAGCACTTCAACAATGTGAATGAATTAGCAGGTGGCTAATGAGAAAGATGGAATTACTCAGTCCTGCCGGAGATATGGAACGGCTCAAAATGTCCGTTCTGTATGGCGCAGATGCGGTCTATCTGGCAGGCACTGCATTTGGAATGCGTTCCTTCGCAGGAAATTTCTCCCCGGAGGAACTGCCTAAGGCTGTGGAATTTGCTCACAGCCACGGAGTTAAGGTGCATGTAACCGTGAACACTATGCCCCGGAATGAAGAAATCGCGGCCCTTCCCCCCTATTTGGAGCAATTGCAGGATGCAGGTGTAGATGCTTTGATCGTAGCCGATATGGGCGCATTTACTCTCGCCGGCAAGTATGCCCCCAAATGTCAGCGGCACATTTCCACCCAACAGTCTGTTGCCAACTATGAATGCGCCCAGGCGTGGTATGACCTAGGCGCAAATCGGGTTGTACTGGCCAGAGAACTGAATTTAGATGAAATCCGTATCATTCGGGAGAAAACCTCCAAAGAGTTGGAAATTGAAACCTTTGGCCACGGCGCTATGTGCGTCAGTTACTCCGGCAGATGTTTACTCAGCAATTATATGACCGGACGGGATTCCAATCGTGGCGCTTGCGCTCAGCCTTGCCGGTATCAGTATGCACTGGTGGAAGAAAAGCGTCCCGGAGAATACTTCCCCGTGTTTGAGGACGAAAAAGGCACATATATTATGAATTCCCGGGATATGTGTACTATCGACCACCTGCATGATTTGACGGATGCCGGAATTGACTGCATTAAGATCGAAGGCAGAGCCAAATCTGCTTACTATGCCGCCATTGTTACCGGTGCCTATCGCCATGCGATTGACGATTTGGCTGCCGG
>JAFXBH010000045.1 GCA_017521875.1 Oscillospiraceae bacterium | reverse complement strand
TACAGTACCGGCAGACAGGCTGCCATGACACACAGATACCGGTAGGCAAATTCTCCGGCTTGCAAAGCATCGGCAGGATTCTCCGTAGAGATAAAAAGCATCGTTATATCTCTGCCGAATACAAACATCAGCGCTGCGATCACCAGAGAAGTGGCTACCGCCAATATGGCCGCGCTCTTCATGCCGGATTTGATCCGGTCGATCCGGCCTGCGCCATAATTCTGACCCACATAGGTGATCACTGCGTAGCCGTAGGAGAGGGCCGCAATCTCCAGCAGTCCGTAGAGTTTATTGGAAGAGGTAAAGCCTGCAATAAAGGCCGTACCGAAGGTGTTGACTACCGAAGTAACCGCCATACCGCCCAAGGCTACCACCAAATTTTTGGCAGCCGACGGCGTACCGATCTTCAGCAGGTTTTTCATAATGTCCCGGTTGGGCTTCATGGTCTTTGCCGGGTAACGCAGTTGTGGCGTGCGGCAGATGCGGATAAAGCAAATCACACCGGACAAAATCTGGGCAATCAAAGTCGCAATGGCCGCGCCGGCCACGCCCCAATCCAGTATGAATACCGCCACACAGTCCAGCGCAATATTGGTCAGCGCCGCAACCACCATTGCCACCAGCGGGGTCTTACTGTTGCCCACTGCCCGCAGCATTGCCGCGCAGTAATTAAAGAAGAACACCGCCGGAATACCGGCAAACAGAATCCGGGTATAGAGTTCTGCCATGGGCTGCAGTTCCGGCGGCACCCGCAAAAAATGCAAAAACAGCGGCAAGCATACCTGCCCCACTACGGCGCACAAAATGATCAGCGCGCCCATCAGCACCGAGGATTGTCCCATAAACAGGTGGAGGCCGGGGCCGTCCTTTTCTCCGAATTTTTGGGCCACCCGGACACTGAATCCCTGGGTAAATCCCTGGGCCAGTCCCAGCATCATCCAGTTCAGCCAGTCCACGCACCCCAGCGCTGCCAATGCCGTCATTCCCACGCCCCGGCCTACGATGGCCGTGTCCACCACGGTGTACAGTTGCTGGAAAACATTGCCCAGCATTAACGGCAGGGAGAACCGAATCAGCAGTTTTATGGGCGAACCCTGGGTCATATTCAACGTCTTACTCATAAAAACGCCCCGTACCTTTCTGTAAATCCCCCATATCTTATCACATCTGTGGCAAAAAGCAAGAAAATAACATATTCTTTATTGATATATATGAATTGTGATGTATAATGTAGAAAACGAAAAAGGAGCGGGTTTATGAATACTTTGCAAAATCTGCACCAACACACCAATTTCTGTGACGGCAAGAACACCCCGGAAGAGGTGGTGCTTTACGCCATTGAAAATGGATTTGGTGGCATCGGTTTTTCCGGACACTGCTATATGCCCTACGCCGCTTACTACTCTATGAGTTTGGAATCCACCAGGGAATACCGGCAGGAAATCGCCCGGCTGAAACAACAGTACGGCCACCTGATCGACATTTTCTGTGGCCTGGAATTTGACATCTGCTGCCCGGAACGGCCGGAGGGATACGACTATGTGATCGGTTCTGTCCACGGCCTGCGGTTTGACGGTGTGGACTATGAGTTTGACGGCATCGCTGACCATTTCCGGAAAATGATTGACGAACATTTTGACGGCGACGGTATGGCCTTTGCCAAGGAATACTACCGGCAACTTGCCTGGCTGCCGGATTTTG
The DNA here is from genome assembly GCA_017521875.1 of Oscillospiraceae bacterium. Lineage (GTDB taxonomy): Bacteria > Bacillota > Clostridia > Oscillospirales > Oscillospiraceae > Faecousia. Next base: position 5,879 of record JAFXBH010000045.1, on the reverse strand, counting down.
CCGACTGCCAGATCATCGGCCATTTCGATCTGATTACCAAGCACCGGGATACGGTGAATTTCTTTGACTCCGAGAGCAAAGAATACCGGGATGCCGCCCTTGGGGCTGTGGAAGCATTGGCCGGCAAGATTCCCTTTTTTGAAGTGAACACCGGTGCGATCGCCCGGGGTTACCGTACCACTCCCTACCCTGATCCCTTTATCATTCGGGAAATGAAACACTTAGGTTTCGGCGCGGTGATCTCCTCCGATTGCCACCAAAAGCACCTGATGGACTGCCATTTTGCACAGGCTAAGGCTCTGCTGAAAGAATGTGGCTATCAAGAGTATTTTATCCTTACGAAGGACGGATTCGTCCCCGTGGGGTTGTAACTCAACTTTTACACAACAAAAGCCTGCACAGCACCTCAACGGTCTGTGCAGGCTTTTTCATATTACCATATATCATTTTTGATAAAGAAGTTCGTCATTGACCGGTATCTCGCCATTAACGGTCTCATACTCCTTAACGCAAAGTTGCGCAAGGTATTCCAATTGGGCATTCAGGGAGCGTTTATTATCCTTAGCAACATAAGTGATTTTATAGAGAAGTTCCGGGTCAAATCGAATACCGGTTTGAATTTTATTGGTCGCCATGATAACACCTCGTTAAGATTATGATAACAGTATACCCACAGGTATCTTGAATTTATACAAACAAAGTGTTATCATATTGGGTGTAATTACACCGTTACCAGGAGGAAAAATCATGGTTGATTTAGTGGAAGAAATTGAAAATGCCGACGAGATCTTGCTGGATAGCCTTTTAAAGGCGGTACTACGACGTTATGCCGTACTATTCCCCGATTGGGAGGTTAGTACCATCTCCCTTCAGAAAAGCCACGACCAAAATGAACAACTGGACAGAATTATTCAACTGCTGCAAAATATGAAGTCTATCCCTCAGCAACCAAGCGACTGATAAGTTCCAACAAAAAGCACCCGATGGCCAGTCGGGTGCTTTTTCTTTATTTACGGGCGCAGACCCATACCGCCTTCCAGCGTCAGGGTTTCGCCGCTCATATACTTTAGGTCAGGTGATGCCAATGCCACGCAGGCTCTGCCGATCTCTTTCTCCGCATCGCCAAAGTGTCCCATTGGGGGCATTTTCACATTGGCTTTGAATGCCTCCGGATTGGCCTTGGACCAGCCCTCCAACTGAGCCGTCCAGGCAAGAGGACACACCACATTTACATTGATGCCGTCTTTTCCCCACTCCGTTGCCGCCACCCGGGTCAGGCCGCGAATGCCTTCCTTGGCGGCCGCATAGGCGCTCTGCCCGAAATTGCCAAAGAGTCCCGCGCCGGAGGCAAAATTGATCACGCTGCCCTTGGTTTTGGCCAAGTAGGGATAGCAGGCTTTCATATAGTAAAATGTGGCGTACAAGCCGGAGTACATTGCCAGGTCAAATTGTTCCGTGGTGTGCTCTGCCAAGGTAACACCGGAAGCAGATGCCTGGGCATTGTTAATCAGCACGTGGATATCACCGAATTTTTTAACTGCCTCGTCCACCACCTTCAGGGCCGTGGCTTCATTGTCAGCCCCAGCGCGGATATCCGCCTGCACCACCAGCACTTCCACCCGGTACAGCCGTTCCAATTCCTCTTTCGCCTCCATCAACTTTGTGAGATTTCGGCCGGTCAGAACCAAATTGGCCCCTTCCTTGGCAAAGGCGGTAGCAATGCCATAGCCAATCGAACCGCAACTGCCGTCCTGCAAAACCGCTCTGCCGCCGCCGGTGATGATTACAGTCTTTCCTTTTAAGTGTCCCATAAAATACACCTCACTTATCTAATAATTTTTCCATAAGCAAAATTTCTATTCTCTTGGTTTAGTATCATTATATGGGAAATTTTTGCCAGTTTATGTTGCATTTGTCACATTTTCGAGAGAGCGGAACAAAAAGGACACCCCCGGGGGTGTCCTTTTTGTTTTTATAATCTCATATCCACCAAAACCTTGATCTTGGCAGTCGCACCATGGCTCAGTTCCTCAAAGGCATCCTGGGCCTGTTCTACCGGAATGACTTCACTGATGATACCGGTGAAATCCTGAGGTTTTTCGGAAAGCAGACGGATACATTCCCGGAAATCCTCGTCGGTGTAGATGTAAGAGCCATAAATGGTCAGTTCCCGGGTTACGATGGACTGCATATTTACCGTAACAGTGGGGGCGCTGTTGCCGATCCACACGATGGTGCCACGGGTCTTGACAAATTCCACAGTCTGCTGAGCCGTGGGGGTAACGCCTACCGCTTCCACCGCCACATCAATCTGATTCCGCAGGCCTGCGGCAGTCAGTGCGGCACCGATGTCTTCCCTGCCGTTGATGGTGATGTCTGCGCCGTGTTTTCTTGCCAGCTCCAACCGATCATCGCTTAAGTCCACCACGATGATTGTTCCGGCTTCCAGCAGTTTGCATACCTTCAGAGCCATTAGGCCGATGGTGCCTGCACCGCAGATCATTACGGTCTTACCCTTGACGCCGCCGGCGTGGAGAATTCCCCGGTAGGCCACTGCGAAGGGCTCGATTAGTGCGCCGGTCTCCAGGGACACATTTTCAGGCAATGCGCACAGGTTTTCCACCGGCACGCAGAATTCATCCATAAAGGCACCGTTATTGTCCATAGCGCCCATAAACTTCCGGTCATCACACAAATTGGTCAGCCCTTCTGCGCAGTAGCCACATTTGCCGCAACTGAACATCGGCTGAACAGTGATAGGATCTCCCACATTCCAGCCGGTAACTCCTTCGCCCAAGGCGCTGATGATACCGGAAAACTCGTGGCCCATAATCATAGGGGGAATCCGGCGGCCGGTAACGCCCAGCCAGCCGTGTACATCCGAGCCGCAGATGCCTACAAAGGCTGTACGGATTCGCACCTGACCTGCTGCAGGCTGGGGAATGGGCCGCTCTTCGATTTTCATATCCTTCGGGCCGTGATAAACTAGCGCTCTCATACTTTTTACCCTCCTGTTTTTACAGCATAGCCTTTAACTTTTTCACAATATTCTCTGCGGTCAGGCCGTAGAAGTCCATTAGTTCCTCCGCATTCTGGGCAGACTGGCCGAACACATCTTCGATGGCCACATAGTCCATAGGCACAGCGCTCTTTCTCAGGGCAGTAGCCAGCGCTCCGGTCAAGCCGCCGATAAAAGTGGCTTCCTCTGCCGCCAGTACTGCCTTACAGCCCCGGGTCATCGCTTCTGCCCCTGCATAGTCAAAGGGTTTCAGGGTGCTGACATTGACGGCCTTCACAGAAATGCCATCCTGCTCCAGTGTTTCCGCGGCTTCCAGCGCACGCTCCACCATAGTACCCATAGCAAAGATCACACAGTCCGTACCTTCCCGCAGGACACGCAATTTGCCGATCTCAAAAGGCTGATCCTTGGGCGTGATATCCAGCACATCATTCCGGCACAGACGGATATACACAGGGCCTTGGTGTTCCGCGGCGGCAAAGACGGCAGCGGCGGCTTCGTTGGCATCCACAGGGGTGAGAACAGTCATATTGGGAATGAGATTCATCAGAGCCCCATCTTCCACACTTTGGTGGGTAGAGCCGTCGGCGTAATCGGACAATCCGGCAGAAGATCCGCAGATCTTCACATTCAGTTTGCCGATGGAAATGGTCTGCCGGATCTGGTCGTAAGGCCGACCGGTGGCAAACATAGCAAAGGAATTGGCGAAGGGGATCTTCTCGGAACAGGCAAAACCTGCCGCGGTGGACATCATATCCTGCTCCTTAATGCCCATGTCAAAATACCGGTTGGGGAATTCTGCTTCAAACAGGCAGCCTTGGGTGGATTTGCTCAAGTCAGCATCCAGCACCACCACATTGGGGTTCTGTTTGCCCAATTCTACCAAAGCCAGACCGTAGGCTTTTCTCTGATTGCTCTTACTCATTTCGCAGCCTCCTGTTCCAATACTTCATCCAGTTCCCGACAAGCCTGCCGATACTGCTGGGCGGTCAACAATCCGTTGTGGAATCCGGGTACATTTTCCGCAAAGGACACACCCTTACCCTTCACCGTTTTTGCAATGATTGCAGTGGGAACACCCTTGGTGGCCTTTGCCGCAGCCAGTGCTTCATCAATGGCATCCAAGTCATGGCCGTCGATGCACAGCACATTCCAGCCGAAGCCACGGAACTTATCGGCAACAGGATTCAAATTAAACCGATCGGCAATAGCGCCGGTAGCAGACAGGCCGTTTAAGTCTACGATGGCCACCAGATTATCAATGCCAAACACCGCAGAGGTCATTGCCGCTTCCCACACCTGACCTTCTGCCAGTTCTGCATCACCCAAAATGCAATAGACTCGGGTGTCCTTGTTATCCAGACGGGCAGCCAAAGCCATACCGTTGCAGATAGACAAACCCTGTCCCAAAGAGCCGGTGTTGGCTTCAATGCCGGGGGTCTTATTCCGGTCCGGATGACCCTGCAGCATTGCGCCCAAAGTCTTCAGTTTTGTCAGTTCCTCTCGGGGGAAATAGCCGTACTCGCAAAGGACGGCGTACTGAGCGATGCATGCGTGGCCTTTGCTGAAGATCAGTTTATCCCGACCTTCCCAGCGGGGATTTTGGGGGGCGTGCCGCAGCCATTTGCCGTAAAGCACTGCCACAATATCTGCGCTGGAGCAAGAACCACCTAAGTGGCCCACGCTGTCCGGGCCGATCATCTCCACCACATGCCGGCGAATCTTCGTTGCCAATATCTTCAGGTTTTTTTTCGTTGCTTGATCCATGGTTTTCCCTCCTGTTTGATTCTCTACTTAAAATTATAGGTCAGGACAGAAAAAGGTAAATAGATTTAATAGAAATATATGGATTTTTTATAACACATATTGCAATATATTTACATACATATTATAATATTTATGGTGATATTATGGAATTCTACATAGAGAATTTAGAACTGCTCAGCGTGCTGCAATTGGTTTCTCCTGCGCGGCTTCCCGTTCCCGGGCGTCCCAGCCACGCCTTTATTTTCCGCCGCAGCGGTTGCGTTGACTATGATTTCGGCACCTGGCAAACCCGCCAAAACCCCGGTGAGGTGATGCTGATCCCCAAGGGCACAGTCTTTACCGCCACCCTGACCGACGGAATGGAAAGCACCTACACCGCAGTAAATTTTCAGGGAATTTTTTCTCTCAAGGAAGCAAAAAAACTGACGCTGGGCGCTGAGATGGTAAAAATCTACGCCTGGCTGGATCGGTGCGCCGCCATGGACCCGGATCGGGATCGGTACTGGATGCTTTCTGACTTTTACAGGATCGTGGCGCAACTGGCGCAACAAAAACAGCATCACTACTACAGTCAAGATACAATGTCTTTAATCGAACCCGCGCTGGAACGGATACAAAAGGATCTGTTTGACCCGGAACTGAAAGTAGGTCTGCTCCATGAATCTTGCGGTCTGTCCAACACCTATTTTCGCAGTCTGTTTGTGGCCCGGTTTGGAGAAACTCCCAAGCAGTACATTCTGGATCGGCGGCTAACCCACGCCAAGCAACTTTTGGAAAGTGGTGAATGTCGGTTGGTCAGTGAGGCGGCCCGGCTTTCCGGATTCGAAGATCCTCTGTATTTTAGCCGGGTCTTCAAAGCCCGGTACGGCTATCCCCCGTCTATGGATGTGATGAGATGATTGACGATTATAAAATGAACGGGATACCCGAATCGGGTATCCCGTTAGTTGGTGCCGCTGCCCTGTTGTGGTTCCCGACGAATGTCCTCGGCTTTTAAAAGCCTTCGTCCCTCGTCGACCACGGCCACTCACTCGGGTCGCTCCTCCCGCCACCGGCGGCGCTCCCCTCGTTCCCCGGAATCGAACCGGTACGG
>JAFXBH010000005.1 GCA_017521875.1 Oscillospiraceae bacterium | reverse complement strand
TGCTCATTTTACACCGCAATGTTAATCTGTAACGGAAATTGTAGTTGATTTTGGGAACAGCACAGGGTGCAGGGCCAAGGACGCTGCAGGTTTCCTGTCTGTACTCCGGCTGCTGCAATACCTGTTGCAGGCTGGTCTTCAGTTTGGATGCGCCGTGGAGTACACGGGCCTCGTCCTGACCTGTCAGGGTGATCACCGCCAGATCGCCAAAAGGAGGACATTGCAGATGCTTCCGCAGGCCGATCTCCAGATCGTAGAAGCCGTCGTAATCCTGTCTGGCCGCCAAAGTGATCACATTGTGTTCCGGGGTGAATGTCTGAATCATTGCTTTGCCTGCGGTATCGCCACGGCCTGCACGGCCTACCACCTGGGTGAGCATATTAAAAGTGGTCTCCGCAGCACGGTAATGATCCGTATACAGGCCCAGATCTCCGTCCAACACACCTACCAGTGTAACATCGGGTAAATTCAAACCTTTTGCCACCATTTGTGTGCCAACAAGCACCGGAATATGTTCTTTCTGGAATTTTTCCAGAATCATTTCGTGGGTATTGGCGGCCGAAACGGTATCCGTATCCATACGCACCACCGGAATATCTCCGAACCGCTCCTGCAATTCCTGCTGCACCTTTTGTGTGCCGGTACCCATTCGCTTCATAGGGCCGCCACAGGTAGGACACCGGTTGGGAACAGGAATAGAGTGGCCGCAGTAATGACACATCAGCCGTTCGTTGGCACTGTGGTAGGTGAGTCTTGCATTGCACCGGGGACATTCCGGAGATTCCCGGCAATCCACGCATACAAGCGCGCGACTATTGCCCCGTCGATTCAGGAACAGAATGGTCTGCTTGCCGGCTTGTTCCGTATCCCGGATTGCATTTTGCAAAGGATAACTCAGAGACAGGTCATTGCCAAGTTTGACCTCCTGCTTCATATCTACAATCTCCACCTGAGGCAGAGTCAGTCCGCCATAGCGGTGCTGCAACTTATACAAGCGGTACACACCGTTTTGGGCATAGTACATGGACTCCACGCTGGGGGTGGCAGAACCAAAAAGCACCAGTGCTTTTTCTTTCAGACCACGCCATAATGCAATATCCCGGGCGTGGTAGCGGGGAGAATGTTCTGATTTATAAGAGTGTTCCTGTTCCTCATCCAGAATAATCAAACCAAGATCAGAACAGGGCGCAAAAATGGCAGAACGGGTGCCGATCACCAGTTTCGCTTCGCCGCTGCGAATCCGTTTCCACTGGTCGTATCGTTCCGTGGCTGGCAAACTACTGTGGAGTACCGCCACATTTTCACCAAAATAGGCTGCCATCAATCCCAAAAGTTGGGGTGTCAGGGCGATTTCCGGTACCAGCAGGACTGCCTGCTTACTCCGATCAATACACGCCTGAATCAGTTTAATATACACAGAGGTCTTTCCCGAGCCGGTAACGCCGTAGAGCAGCGCCGAGCCGGGTTCCGGGGATTCCATTTGGGCGTTGAGTCCGGAAAACACCTGCTGTTGTTCTTCATTCAAAACCAATGGCCCGTTCAGTTCTGCCGGGCGGATTTCCCGACAGCGGAGCACTTCCTTTTCGGATAGTTCCACATAGCCCAGTTCTGCCAAACGTCGTACGGTTGCAGATTTGGCGCCGGTAAAATAGCAGATCTCCTTCACCGGGGCGGAGCCTACGGTACACAGAAGTTCCAATACGTTTTTTTGCATCACCGCGGATTTGGGCCGGGTGGACGCATAGGCCATTGCCTCCTCCGCAGAAACTGCCAGCGTGGCAATCTGTTGGGTCTTGTCTCCGGTACGACGGAGAAAATCCCGCTGGGCGGTGATCCATTTTTTATTCAGAAGATAGGCAATCGCCTTTTCAAATCTCTCTTCATCTTGCAGAATCTGCCGCAGCACATCCCCATCGGTCGTGCCGCCGCAGGCAGCCAGTTGCTCCAAAAGCAGTTTTCCATCCGGCTGGCGAAAGGCCTTTTGCTGCCAGGAACGATCATCGGTCAGAGCATAGGTATCCTTGCTCTGGAACCACATGCCTGCAGGCAGCATCACCCGAATGGCATCGAAAAAGGTACAGAAATACCGTTCCCGCATAAAAGCCGCCAGGCGGAGCATGGTCTCCGACAGGATCGGACTGTCGTCCAGCAGACGGAAAATTGGCTTCAGGCCATCGGTCTTCCCTTTTTCCACTGTCAGCACTACGCCTTCTGTATGGCGGTTGCTGCGGCCAAAGGGAACCATCACCCGCATACCGGGCAGGACTTCCATACCTTCCGGAACGCAGTAGGAATAGGGTTTATCGATGGCAAAATTTGCCGCAGATACAGCAATTTTGGCAATCACGCAAACCCCTCCTTACCACTTTCCTTTTGTTCTTAGTTCATATACTCTTCTTTCAGGCTGGCAGTCAAAGCGCCATCTGCCACTTCACGAATTGCCAATGTGACAGGCTTTTCGGTCAGTTCTTCCTGCTGCTCAGCGGCTTCGTTGGCAATCTGTCTTGCCCGGTTGGCAACCACATTTACCAGCAGGTAACGGCTATCTACATTCTTCAGCAAATCTGCTACAGGGGGGTACAACATAATCTTTTCCTCCAATAATTCAATCCGCTTCTTCAGCGATGATTTTTAAAATTTTATCTGCACATACATCTACCTTGTCATTGACCACAATGTAGTTGTATTGCTTGCTCTGTTCCATTTCCCAAGCCACTCTGGCCTGGCGCACCTGAATCTGCTCCTCAGAGGTATCTCCTCTGCCCCGAAGTCGGCTTTCCAACTCTTCCAGGGACGGAGGGGCGATGAAGATCAGAACTGCATCTTCCCGCACTTTCCGCACATTGAATGCGCCATTGGGCTCAATATCCAGGATCACATTGCCCTTTTGCAGTTTTTCCTCCAGTTGGCCAATGGGTGTGCCGTAGAAGTTATTCATATGGGCATCGTATTCCAGAAATTCGTCATTATCGATCATATCCCGGAATTTATCCTTGGTTATAAAGTAATAGTCCTTGCCGTCAATTTCACCGGGACGGGGTAAACGGGTGGTTGCAGAAACAGAAAAGCGCAAGTCCTTTCTTCCTGCCATCACACGGGCCAGCACCGTACTCTTTCCCACACCGGACGCGCCGGAGATTACAAACAGTTTACCCATTTTCCTGCACCTCCTGCTTGTCCTCCCATCGGGCGGACAACGCATCGGTTGTAAGCGCTGACAGGATCACATGGTCGGTATCCATCAAAATCACTGCCTTGGTCTTACGGCCATAGGAGGCATCAATCAGCATACCTCTGTCCCGGGCTTCCTGCACCACACGCTTGATGGGGGCAGAATCCGGATCCACAATGGCCAGCACCCGCTGGGCAGCGATCATACTGCCAAATCCAATTCCAATCAATCTCATGGCGGCCTCACTCAATGTTCTGGGTCTGTTCCCGAATCTTCTCCAGTTCAGCTTTAATGTCTACCACGATACGGGTCAGTTTCACATCGGTACACTTGGATCCGATGGTATTGGCTTCCCGGTTCATTTCCTGCAGCAGGAAATCCAGTTTTCTGCCAACAGCGCCACCGCCGTCCAGCATGGTGTTCATCTGCTTCAGGTGACTGCGGAGGCGGACAGTTTCCTCGTCCACAGCAACCTTATCTGCAAAGATAGCGGCTTCCGTAAGGATGCGGCTTTCGTCAATGGCAATATTGTTCAGCACTTCTTTCAATTTGCTTTCCAGACGGGCGCGGTAGTCGATCACAGTCTGGACATTGCCTTTCTCCACTTGGGCAACCAAATCCAAAATGGTTTCCCCTCGGCTACGCAGATCCCGATCCAGGGCCTCTCCCTCGGTGGTACGCATGGCATCGTAACCTGCCAGGGCTTTTCCCACCACTTCCATTAAATCTGTCAGCAATTGCTCTTCGTCCAACTGGGGCTTTTCCAGGCTGAACACTTCCGGCATGCGGGAGAGAGAAGAGACACTGATATCATCGGTGATACTATATTCCGTCACCATCTGGCGCATTGCTTCCAAGTAATTCTCCAGAACAGACTTGTTCAGGGTCACCTGCACATCGTCGCCACCCTCGCTGCAGACAGAGACAAATACATCCACCTTGCCACGGGAGACGGAATTTTTCACCGCCTGCTTAATGGCTTCCTCTGCAAAAGTGAGGATTCTGGGCAGCCGCACGGAACAATCCAGATAACGGTTGTTTACCGAGCGCAGTTCCACAGTATATTCCCGGCCGTTTACCGTTTCTACGGCCCGGCCGTAACCGGTCATACTTTTAATCAAAATCTTTTCCTCTTTTCCTGTGCCCGGCTGTTGACGCCGGGCTTTTTCTTATGGAACAATCAGTCCCGGAGATTTGCAGTTACCAAGTAAGTAGACATTTCTCCAACGCCGGGAAATCCGGCGCTAAACACCACATCGCCCTTCATTGTAACCGTGCCAGCCTGGGCTTCCGACAGATTGACGATCACAGAAATATCCGTTGCCTTCATCTGATCAACCAGTTTTGCGGGGCCACGGACGGTCACCTGCAAGGCTTTGGTGATAATATCTACCTGCAAACCTGTAGGCACATTGGCTGCGGAGATGGAAGTGACCTTAAAGGTCCGCATTTTTAAATCGGGCAACTGGATATCCACAGTCACCTGCTCTACACCGGTCTGATTCGTAACGCCTTCCGGCAGTTCAATGGGGAATGTGAGGGTTTGACTCTCGGTGATCTCACCCAAGTTGATCACGCCCAATGTCAGGGAGTCCAGATCTTCCAG
>JAFXBH010000044.1 GCA_017521875.1 Oscillospiraceae bacterium | reverse complement strand
TCAAATCCTGAGATTGCTGTTCTCCGCCCACCATCGGACTGATCTCTGTATCGATATCTACACGAATCATATGAATGGACGGGGCGCCAGCTTTTAACTTTACACCATAAGCACCGCCCTTCTTCACAACTTCCGGTGTCTGTAGAGACATATCTGTTGCATTCGGCATAACGATGCCATAACCTGTTGCTTTTACTGAGGAAAGGGCATCGGCAATTTTGTCATATTCCTCTTTCATTGCAGAAAATTCAGTTAAAAGACGGAACAGTTGGCTTTCATCATCAATTTGTATGTTGGTTTTGCTGCTTATAATCTCATAGAATAAAGATTCTGGGAAGATAATGGAACAATATACAGTTCCTTTAGCAAGATCCATACTGGTCAGGCTAAACTCCCTGACGGAATCCAGTTCTTTTAATTTACAGAGAACATCCTTAGCCTGTGCCAGGGTTTTAATTTCACCGAAATGAGAAGTGAGTGCCTGGTACAAGGCAGATTTTACACTGTGATCAGTATCCAGTGCGTCCATCCATCGAGGGAATTGCACACATAACATCTGCATAGGGAAACTATACAGAAGTTGTTGGAACATATCGTTGATATCGTCACAAGACATGGCTTGACAATCTGCAATGATACCATCAACGCCATATGTTTCTTTGATGTACCTCTTTACAGAAATTGCCAAATCGTCTGTCGGGTGTTGACTGTTAATAATAACGATAAATGGTTTCCCGGTATTTTGCATATCTGTGATTGCCCGTCTTTCACCTTCGATATAATCACTTCGGGGAATATCGGTTATAGTACCATCGGTAGTAACTACCAAGCCAATGGTACAGTGTTCGTCCATTACTTTTTTCGTTCCCAGTTCTGCAGCATCGGTCATGGGAATCTCATAGTCATACCATGGCGTGGCCACCATTCTGGGGGCTCCGTCCTCCTCGGCGCCTACAGCACCTTCGATCATATAACCAACAGAGTCGATCATACGCACCGAAAGACGGGTTGTGCCGTCAGGTGAAATTTCAACAGCATCTTCCGGAACAAATTTTGGCTCACTGGTCATAATTGTCTTTCCGGACCCACTTTGGGGAAGTTCGTCCTTGGCTCTTTCTTTGCAATAGGGATCTTGAATATTAGGAATGACCATCTGTTCCATGATTCTTTTGATTAATGTGGATTTACCTGTCCGTACCGGACCCACCACGCCAAGATAGATATTGCCGCCTGTTCTAGCGGCGATATTTGCATATATGTTTTCCATAGCCAGCCTCCTTTTTTGCAGGAGGAATGCTCCTGCCACGGTCTACCACAGAGTATGTCCTGCGATATGAAAATAGAACATAACCACAAGATATAGTTGATTTAGTTGACTTTACAGCACAAAATGCGTATAATAGGATTGATTATCTATAAAATTCGACAGGTGATTATAATGGCTACCAAAAGAAATGAACAATATGGCAACTCCAGTATCTCCATGTTAAAGGGAGAGGAAAGAGTTCGGAAGCGCCCTGCGGTTATCTTCGGTTCTGACGATTTGGAAGGTTGTAAACACGCAGTGTTTGAGATTCTCTCAAACGCAATCGATGAAGCCCGTGAAGGCTACGGTGATACTGTAATCGTAACCCGATATGAGGACCTTTCTGTAGAAGTGGAAGACTTTGGCCGCGGTTGTCCCGTGGATTACAACGAGAAAGAAAAGCGTTATAACTGGGAACTGGTCTTTTGTGAGATGTATGCCGGTGGCAAGTACGGAGAAAATGGTGAAAACTATGAGTATTCTCTGGGCTTGAATGGCCTGGGCTCTTGCGCTACGCAGTATGCATCTGAATTTTTTGATGCAACCATCCGGCGTGACGGATTCCGTTATGATCTTCATTTTGAAAAAGGCAAGAATAAGGGCGGTCTGAAAAAAGAGCCTGCAGACAGAAAGAAAACAGGCTCATTATTCCATTGGCGTCCGGATAAGCGAGTGTTTACAGATATCAATATTCCTGCTGATTACTACCGTGATGTTCTTCGCAGACAGGCGGTGGTTAATAAGGGAATTACCTTCCGTTTCCGCAATCAGGTCGGTAAGAAATTTGAGGAAGAAGAGTACTGCTATCAGGACGGCATCAAACAGTATATTGAGGAATTGGTAGGGGATAATGCCTTTACTATGCCGGTATTCTGGGAGACTGAGCGTCGCGGTCGGGATGCTGAAAACCGGCCCGAAATGAAATTGAAAATCACCACATCTTTCTGCTTCTCCAAGCAGGTCAGTCGTACGGAATATTATCATAACTCCTCGTGGCTTGAGTATGGCGGCAGTCCCGATAAGGCGGTGCGGTCCGGTTTTGTTGCTGCATTTGATAAGTATTTGCGGGACAACAGTAAATACAGTAAGAATGAAAGCAAGATTATTTTCCAGGATATTCAGGATAGTCTTGTAATTGTTACCAACTGTTTTTCAACCATTGGCTGTTTTGAAAACCAAACAAAAAAATCTGTGAATTCCAAGTTTACCCAGGAAGCAATGACTGCCTTCTTTAAGGATCAGTTGCAAGTTTGGTTCTTGGAAAATAAGCAGGAAGCGGATAGAGCAGCGGACCAAATCCTGGTGAACAAGCGAGCCAGAGAGTCTGCAGAAAAGACAAAAGCCAGCGTTAAGAAAAATTTGTCCGTTAAACTGGATATTGCTAACCGCGTGCAAAAATTTGTGGATTGCCGTAGCAAGGATACCCTTCTCCGTGAATTGTACATCGTGGAGGGTGATTCTGCGTTGGGCAGTGTCAAATTATCCCGCGATGCAGAATTCCAGGGCATTATGCCTGTCCGGGGTAAGATTTTGAACTGTTTGAAAGCAGACTATAACCGTATTTTTGCGTCCCCCATTATTACAGATCTGATTAAAGTTTTGGGCTGCGGTGTGGAGGTCGAGGGGAAGAAGTCTAAAGAATTGAGCAGTTTTGATATTTCTCAGTTGCGTTGGAATAAGGTTGTGATCTGTACCGACGCAGATGTAGACGGTTTCCAGATCCGCACCTTAATTTTGACAATGCTTTACCGCCTTTGCCCCAAATTGATTCGTGACGGATATGTATATATTGCAGAATCTCCCTTGTTCGAGATTACTTGCAAGGAAAAGACCTGGTTTGCTTATAACGAGCAGGAAAAAGTCAAAATATTAAAGGATTTGGATGGCAAGAAAGTTACGATTCAGCGCTCCAAAGGTCTTGGTGAGAATGACCCCGAGATGATGTGGATGACTACTATGAACCCGGAAACCCGCCGGCTGATCAAGGTTATGCCGGAGGATGCAGAGCGAACTGCCCACTATTTCGATGTACTGCTGGGTGACGCGCTGAACGAACGAAAGAATTTTATTGCGGAAAACGGCTCCCGTTATTTGGATATGGCCGATATTTCCTAAGGAGTGTTCCAAATGGCAAAGAAGAAAAAAGAACCGGAACAGAATAAGAAAAAGATCAATACCGATGGCATTATGGGCTTAGTTGGCTCTACCACAGAGCAGGCGATTTCCGAAACATTGGAGATCAATTATATGCCCTATGCTATGTCTGTGATTGTATCCCGGGCAATCCCTGAGATCGACGGCTTCAAACCTTCCCACAGAAAATTGCTGTATACTATGTACAAGATGGGGCTGCTGAATGGCGCAAGGACAAAATCCGCTAATATTGTGGGTCAGACGATGCGTTTAAATCCCCATGGCGATGCGGCCATCTATGAGACTATGGTGCGTCTTGCAAAAGGCAACGAAACTTTGCTGCATCCATTTGTAGATTCCAAGGGTAACTTTGGTAAGGTTTATTCCCGTGACACCGCTTATGCCGCTTCCCGTTATACAGAAGCAAAATTGGATAAGTTTTGCGAAGAACTGTTCCGGGATATTGATCTGGATACTGTGGATATGGTGGACAACTATGATGCCACGATGAAAGAACCCAGTTTGCTTCCTACTACATTTCCCAATGTGCTGGTGTCAGCCAATCAGGGTATTGCGGTCGGTATGGCCAGCAATATTTGCTCCTTTAATTTAAAAGAAGTATGCGATACCGCCATTGCGCTGATGAACAACCCGGATCATGATATCCTGGAGACTCTTCCCGGACCTGATTTCTCAACCGGCGGCGAACTCTTGTTTGATGAGGCTGCTACCCGTGAAATTTATTCCACAGGTCGTGGCAGTTTCAAACTCCGGGCAAAGTGGAACTATGTAAAATCCGGTAATTTGATTGAAATTACAGAGATTCCTTATTCCACTACCGGTGAAGCCATTATTGATAAGATTGTGGAACTGAATAAAGCCGGAAAGATCAAAGAGATCGTTGATATTCGCGACGAGACAGACCTGCACGGCTTGAAACTGACCATCGACCTGAAGAGAGGCGTAGAACCGGAAAAACTGATGCACAAGTTGTTCCGTATGACTCCTTTGCAGGATAGTTTTGCTTGTAATTTCAATATCCTGATTGCCGGCATGCCAAGAGTCATGGGAATTGCAGAGATTCTGGAGGAGTGGACTGCATGGCGTACAGATTGCATTATGCGTCGGCTCTACTTCCAGATTCAGAAGAAGGAAGACAGACTGCACCTGCTGAAGGGTCTGGAGCGAATTCTGCTGGATATTGACAAGGCTATTCGCATCATTCGGGAAACGGAACTGGAAAGTGAAGTTGTTCCCAACTTGATGATCGGTTTCGGCATTGATGAGATTCAGGCCAACTATGTTGCAGAAATCAAACTGCGTAATATTAATAAAGAATATATCTTGAAGCAAACCAAAGCCATCTCTGAATTGGAGAAGGAAATTGCTGACCTGAAGGATACCCTGGGCAGTAATCGAAAACTGAAGAATGTGATTATCAAAGAACTGCAGCAGGTGTCTGATAAGTATGCCCAGCCCAGGAAGACACAGATCGTCTATGAATCCCAGGAGATTCAGCCGGATGATGAAGAAGAGCAAGTTCCTGATTATCCCGTTACGCTGTTTGTATCCAAGGAAGGTTACTTGAAGAAGATTACCGCTCAGTCGCTTCGAATGTCCGGTGAACAGAAATTCAAAGAAGGGGATAACCTTGCCTTCTCTGTGGAAACCTCTAATAAAGCAGAACTTTTGGTGTTCACCAGCATGTATCAATGCTATAAGACGCGCTTGTCTGATTTTGAAGATAGCAAGGCATCTCTTTTGGGTGACTATTTGCCTCAAAAATTAGGAATGGATGCAGGCGAGACAGTCCTGCAGGTTGTGCTTCCAGGGGATTATAAGGGATTTGTTCTGTTCTTCTTTGAAAACGGAAAGGCGGCTAAAGTACCTCTGTCTGCCTATGAGACAAAGACCAATCGCCGTCGCCTGATTGCAGCATTCTCTGACAAGAGCCCCCTGATCAGTGCGATCGTGTTGAATGAAGACAAGCAGGTGGTTCTGTACTCGACTGACAGCCGTGCGGCAATCATCTCCACCGCCCAGTTAACCCCCAAGACGACTAAGAATACCCAGGGTGTTGCGGTTATGAGTCTTAAGAAGAAGGCGCAACTCAGCGCCGTGTGTCTGCTGGAGGATAGTGGCATTACCAATGCCGGTCGTTACCGCAATAAAACCATTCCAACCGCAGGCGCAATTCTCAAGGATGAGGACACACCGGAAAAACAAATCAGTTTTGACATTTAGGAGCAGATATGCAGAAGATTCTTAAGATTGCATTTCAGATTGTTAAAATCGTAGTGGGTTGTGCCCTGTTCGGTATGGGGTTTAGTCTGTTCCTGCTTCCCAACGATCTGAATGCCGGCGGTTTATCCGGTCTTTCTATGATCCTTATTCGGATTTTGGGTTGGGGCAGTGTGGGTACTGTGACGGCAATTTTGAATCTTCCGTTATTTGCAATCTCCGGCTTGAAGATCGGTAGGCGTTTTTTCCTTGGCTCCCTGTTAGGTATGCTTTTAAGCACAGTATTTATCGATTTGTTTGCTATGCTTCCTGTGCCCCAGACTGAGCCCTTGATTGGTGCGTTGTATGGCGGAGCAATTTGTGGTGTCGGCCTAGGTATTGTATTTGTATCCGGTGTATCCACCGGTGGATCTGATATTGTAGTGCGGCTGTTGAAACTCCGATACCAAAATGTTCCCATTGGCAGCATTTCTATGTGCTTTGATGCAGTGGTTGTGGTGCTGTCCGGTATTGTGTTTAAGGATATTACCGTTGCGCTATACAGTGGTGTTGCCATTTTTATTACCGGCAAAGTGATTGATGCAGTTGTCTATCGGTTTGACTATTCCAAAGTTGCATTGATTATTACCCAGGAATATGAAAAAGTGGCAAACATTATCTCGGAAGATTTGGGAAGGGGCGTTACCTATCTGTACGGGGAAGGCTCCTATAGCGGCTTGCAGACAAAGGTAGTTCTGACGGCGGTCAAGAAACAGCAACTTGCGGAACTGAAAAGGTTGGTTGTAGAAACAGATCCCAATGCATTTATCATTGTTCAGGAGGCCCACCAGGTCCTGGG
>JAFXBH010000004.1 GCA_017521875.1 Oscillospiraceae bacterium | reverse complement strand
GGAAGTAGACTTTGCCCAATGGTTTACCGATGTGTGTACCAAGGCCCAACTGATTGACTATTCCTCCATTAAGGGTATCTTTATATACCGCCCCTATGGCTATGCCATTTGGGAGAATATCCAGTCTATTATGGATAAGGAATTCAAGAAGCAGGGCGTTGAGAATGTATATATGCCTTTGCTGATTCCTGAAAGCCTTTTGCAGAAGGAGAAGGATCATGTGGAAGGCTTTGCTCCTGAGTGTGCATGGGTCACCCACGGCGGCAGCGAAAAATTGGAAGAGAGATATTGCATCCGCCCCACTTCCGAGACTGTATTCTGCGAGCATTTTGCAAATGTCCTGCAGACTCACCGGCAACTGCCTATGAAATATAACCAGTGGTGCAGCGTTCTCCGCTGGGAAAAGACATCCCGCCCCTTCCTGCGTCACAGAGAGTTTTTGTGGCAGGAGGGCCATACCATCCATGCCACCGCTGAGGAGGCCCAGTCTTTTACGGAGACTATGCTGAATGTCTACGCCGATTTCTGTGAAAATGTGCTGGCAATGCCCGTTACCCGTGGCCAGAAAACAGATAAGGAAAAGTTCAACGGTGCTGAGGCAACATACACCATCGAGTGTATGATGCACGACAGAAAGGCGCTGCAGGCAGGTACTTCCCACTACTTTGGCGACGGATTTGCCAAGGCTTTTGGTATTGAGTTTACCGATAAGAATAACCAAAAGACCAATCCCCACGAAACCTCTTGGGGTGTGTCTACCCGCTTGATCGGTGGCATCATTATGACCCACGGTGACAATAACGGTTTGGTGTTGCCTCCCAAGGTAGCCCCCATTCAGGCTATCGTTTTGCCCATCGCCCAGCATAAACCCGGCGTGCTGGAAGCAGCCGCGGACATTCAGTCTCGCTTGGTGGCGGCCGGTTTCCGCGCTAAGGTGGATGACTCCGATAACTCTATGGGTTGGAAGTGCGCTGAGTACGAAATGAGGGGCGTGCCTCTCCGCGTGGAGTGTGGCCCCCGCGATTTGGAAAACGGTCAGGTGGTGCTGGTTCGCAGAAACGACGGCGAGAAGATCACCGTCAAACTGGAAGAACTGGAAACTGCCGTGGCAGAACAGTTGGAATTGGTGCACCAGGGTATGTTTGCCAAGGCCAAGAAGAACCTGGACGAGCATATCTATCCTGCATTCTCTCTGGAAGAAGCCAAGGCTCTGCAGGATGCTAACGGCGGCTTTGTTAAGACTATGTGGTGCGGCGAACTGGAATGCGAAATGAAGATGAAAGAGCAGGCAGGTATGTCCTCCCGCTGTATGCCTTTCGCACAGGAGAATTTGAGTGATGTTTGTCCCATCTGCGGCAAACCGGCTAAAAAAATGGTTCTCTGGGGCGTTGCCTACTAATAAGAATGAAGACACCGGCTGATCAGCCGGTGTCTTGTTTTTGCTTTATTGATGTCTTGGGCTTTCTTTGTTGGCAGATTGAATCTGTTCTCCTATGGTCAGGTTCAACTGTATCGTTTTTCCCTTGCGGTAAACGGTGAGTTTCAGAACATCACCGGGAGCGGAGTCTCCAACAATGCTGACCACATCCGAACTGCCGGTAATTTCTTTCCCACCAATGTGGGTGATGATATCATTGATGGCCAGACCTGCCTCCGCAGCAGGACTGTCTTCTGCGATCGCCTTTACTGCAGCCCCCTGAGGCAGACCGTAACTTTGGGTCTCTGCGCTGATGGTTACTACAGAGATACCCGCATAGGGTTTGGATACATAGCCCTTTTCGATGATGCTCTCGGCAATGCTCCGGGCCTTGTTAATGGGAATGGCGAAGCCAATATTGTCAATAGAAGCCTCGTTGGAGGAGTTGCTGGAATATTTGGCGTTGGTAATACCGATCACTTCGCCGTACAGATTAAACAGCGCACCGCCGGAATTGCCGGAGTTGATGGCACAGTCCGTCTGCATTAAACGCATGGTGGCGCCGTTGGACATGGTGATTTCCCGATCCTTGGCGCTGATAGCACCGGCAGTGAGGGAGAAGGTGAGTTCTCCCAGAGGATTGCCGATGGCTACCACACTGTCGCCTACATTTAAGTTGTCGGAATTGCCCAATATCACCGGAGTGAGATTATCGGCATCAATTTTCAACACAGCCACATCGTTGCCCTCGTCGTACCCCACCAGGGTTGCCTTGTAGGTGTTGCCGTCATACATAGATACCGTGATAGAACTGGAATCCTCCACCACATGGAAATTGGTGAGAATATACCCGTCGCTGCTGAAAATAAATCCGGATCCGGAGGCGGGAACGGTGGTCTGATATCCCCAGAAATTGGTGGTAATTGAGGTGGTAATACCTACAGTAGCGCTGACATTGGCAGCATATACTTCAGCAGGTGTCATCAGTTTGCTGGTATCGATTTGGGAAATGTCAATCACGGAAGAGGGACGGTCACCTTCTAAGATCCCGGAATGGTTCGCTTCATCCAGGGGACTGTCGGAAACAACCTCCCGCCCTAACCAATACATAGACCCGGCGCCAAACAGTCCACCCAGTATACTGCAGACCAGCGCCAGGGCAATGATCCGACCGCTGCCCCAGCCCTTTTTCTCTTTTTTAGGTGGAATATAATCGTATGTGTTATCAGAATCCCAAACGGTAGGGGAGTCGTTATTTTCATAAGGTTCCTGCATAGTAAAATCCTCCTTTTCTATGTATTGCAATTTTACCGTCATTGGGAGAATAAATGCTGAACAGAAATAGAATAAATTGTAAATTTTCTATAAAACACATCAAGATTTGGCAATACCGGCCCTATCTAATTTTGTGAGTGTACTTGACAAATTATACCTACAATGCTACAATACTCAAAACCGATGAGGAAGAGTGAGTAAATGTCACCGCCTTTCTTTCAGAGAGCCGCAGCCGGTGGAATTGTGGCAGAGAGTGTGATGTTGAATGGACTTCCGAGGGCAAGCGGAACGAAGGAAACTTCCAGTATGTGCGCCGGAGATGACCCTCCGTGATCAAAGGTCAGCATATGATGGTATGCGAAAAGTGGGCGCAGATGCGTCAAGCCGGGTGGCACCGCAGGATTTTTCGTCCTGTCCCAGCTCAAAACTGGGGCAGGCTTTTTTATTTGCCCCGTAATGAGAAAAGGAGTAATGAACATGGCAAACAAAGAAATTCCCTACAAGATCTATTTGGAAGAAAGCGAAATGCCCAAATACTGGTATAATCTCCGGGCAGATATGATCAACAAGCCGGCTCCGCTATTGAACCCTGAGACCCGCAAGCCGATGACGGCAGAGGAATTGTCTCCGGTGTTCTGCGATGCCCTGATTCAGCAGGAACTGGACGAGACCACTCCTTATTTTGAGATTCCCGAGGAAATCCTGAATTTCTATAAAATGTACCGTCCCGCACCCTTGGTTCGGGCCTACTGCCTGGAAGAAAAACTCCAGACCCCTGCAAAGATCTACTATAAATTTGAGGGTAATAACACCAGCGGCAGCCATAAACTGAACTCCGCCATTGCCCAGGCTTACTATGCCAAAAAGCAAGGTTTGACCGGTGTTACTACTGAGACCGGTGCCGGCCAGTGGGGCACAGCCCTTTCTATGGCCTGCGCATACTTAGGCTTAGACTGTAAAGTGTATATGGTCAAGGTGTCCTATGAGCAAAAGCCTTTCCGTCGGGAAGTGATGCGTACCTACGGCGCATCTGTAACTCCCAGTCCCTCTATGGAGACAGAGGTGGGCAAGAAGATTCTTGCCGAACACCCCGGCACCACCGGCAGCCTTGGCTGCGCCATTTCCGAGGCGGTGGAAAAAGCCACCAGTATGCCCGGATATCGCTATGTGCTGGGCAGCGTACTGAATCAGGTTATGCTCCACCAGACAGTGATCGGCCTGGAGACCAAGACTGCTATGGATAAGTACGGCATCAAGCCGGATATTATCATCGGCTGCGCCGGTGGCGGCTCTAACTTAGGCGGCCTGATCGCTCCCTTTATGGGCGAGAAGATCAAGGGCGAAGCAGACTACCGCATTGTGGCGGTGGAGCCGGAGACCTGCCCCAGTTTCACCAGAGGCAAATACGCCTATGACTACTGCGACACCGGTATGATCTGCCCCTTGGCAAAGATGTATACCTTGGGCAGCGGATTTATTCCTGCAGGCACCCATTCCGGAGGCTTGCGTTTCCACGGTATGAACCCGATCCTGTCTCAACTGTACGACGACGGCCTGATGGAGGCGGTCAGCGTGCCCCAGACAGAGGTGTTCAAGGCGGCAGAAGAATTTGCCCGGGTAGAGGGTATCCTGCCTGCACCGGAGAGTTCTCACGCCATTAAGGTGGCCATTGACGAAGCCCTGAAGTGCAAGGAAACAGGGGAGGAAAAGACCATTCTCTTCGGCCTGACCGGCACAGGTTACTTCGATATGATGGCTTACGAAAAGTTCCACGACGGCAAAATGGTGGACTACACCCCCACCGAAGAGGAACTGCAGAAAGGCTTCAGTTACCTGCCCAAGATGGACTAATGCATAATATAAAAGGACTGCTTCGGCAGTCCTTTTATTTTTTGAAATTTTCTGCTTGACAAATGAAACATAGCATTGTATACTAACTGTACTAGTACAGTTAGTACAGTTAATACACGCAAAAGGAGGAGATGCCTGTGGTACATCTGGATTATCGGGACGCAAGACCCATCTATACCCAGATTGCCGATAATTTTCGCAACCAGATTCGTGCCGGTGTGCTGGTAGAGGGGGATAAACTTCCCAGTGTCCGGGAACTGGCAAGCGAACTGGCCATCAACCCCAACACCATTCAGCGAGCCTACCGGGAATTGGAAGCAGATGGCTGGATCGCCTCTGTATCCGGTAAAGGCAGTTTTGTGTGCGGGGCTGAGGAGCAAACATCTCCGGAAACGGAGGCGCTGTGGCAGGAACTGGATGCAGTGGCGGCAAAACTAATGCAGGCCGGTGTGTCTGCGCAAGCCATTGTGCAGCATTTGAAACAAGGAGGGGATACCCATGCTTAATATGCAGAATGTTACCAAGACTTTCGGGGACTTTACTGCTCTGTCCGATTTGTCTATGCACGTGCCCAAAGGCGCCGTGTATGGTCTTGTCGGCCCTAACGGTGCCGGTAAATCTACGGCTATTCGCTTGCTTACCGGCGTGTACCGCCCCGACCGGGGCGACATTACGCTGGAAGGCCAGCCAATCTATGAAAATCCGGAAGCCAAGACCCGGATCAGTTACATTCCCGATGAAATTTTCTATTTCCCTTCCGCCTCTCTGGAGGAGATGCGGAAGTATTACAAAGGCTTCTACCCTAAATTTGACGATGAATTGTTTGATCGTCTTTATGATGTGTTTCAATTACCCAAGAAAGGACAGATCCGTCGTTTCTCCAAAGGTATGCAGAAACAGGCGGCATTCCACCTGAGCATCTGTACCCGTCCCGATGTGCTGATCCTGGACGAACCGGTGGATGGCCTGGATCCGGTAATGCGCCGGCAGGTGTGGAGTTTGATTCTGTCGGATGTGGCACAGCGGGAGACCACCGTACTGATATCCTCGCACAACCTGCGGGAACTGGAAGATATCTGCGACCATGTGGGCATAATGGATAAAGGCAAAATGTTACTTGAGCGGAGTCTGGCCTCTATGCAGGGCAGTACCGTAAAATTGCAAATGGTAGGCGATGCGCCTGCTGGATTGGAGATCCTCCATACCAGCAGTTCCGGCAGACTGAACACATTGGTCGTCCGGGGTACGCCGGAAGAAGTGGAAGCAAAAGTGAAGGCTTGTAACCCCACTTACTTCGATATTTTGCCTTTGTCTTTGGAAGAGATCTTTATTTATGAACTGGGAGGTGTGAACTATGAAGTCAAGAACATACTTCTTTAATAAAACCGTCCTGCGGAAAGACATTCTCCGTTATTGTCCCATATGGGCGCTTTACACTGTGTTCCTGCTGTTTACAGTCTTTGTGATGGCGGATAGTTCGCCCGCCCAAATGGCTGATACTCTGCTGGATTCCTTAGGCGGCATGGCCATCGTAAACCTGATTTACGGTGGTCTGTGCGGTGCATTTCTGTTTATGGATCTGTTCAATAGCAGACTTTGTAATGCAATCCACGCCTTTCCTGTACGCCGTGAGGGTTGGCTTGCGACCCATGTCCTGTCCGGTATTCTGTTCAGTATTGTTCCCGGGCTGGTTGCCGGTGCATTTGCCAGTTTGATCCTGTGGGAATATGCCTATGCGGCATGGATCTGGTTTGCAGTATCCACACTGCAATACCTGTTCTTCTTTGGTACGGCAGTGCTGTGCGCCGTATCTGTTGGCAATTTGATCGGTATGGGCGCTCTCTACGGCATATTCCACTTTATCACCCTGCTGGTGCAGGTGATGGCGGAACTGCTGTATCAGCCGTTACTTTACGGTATTCGTCTCAGTTCCAACACCTTTTTCCGCTTTTTCCCGATATATAATCTGGTAGAATCTGACTATGTAAAGTTTAAGATTCATTATTTTGATTCCGCAAATTATGTGGATTCCTGCTATGGTGAATTGGAAAGAGCCGTCGGCTCTGAGTGGCTGCATTTGGCTATTTGCGCCGGCGTAGGTGTGGTGGCCGTGGGTTTGGCGTGTTTGGTCTACCGCCGCAGACATATGGAATCCGCCGGAGATTTTATATCTTTAAAACCGCTGTCTTACCTGTTTGTGGTGGTGTGTACAGTTGGTGCCGGTGCATTTATGTACCTGCTTTCTGAGGCGTTTGATAGCACGACATATGTGATGTTGGTCATCGGTATGGTGATCGGCTACTTTGCCAGCCAGATGCTGCTGAACCGTACTCTGCGAGTGTTTGGAAGGAAATACCTGTTGGGATTGGGTATTATGGTGGCGGTGGTCGTGGCCAGTTTGGGATTGACCCGGCTGGATCCTTTGGGCATTACCAGATATGTTCCTGACCTGAATAAAGTGGAAAGCGCTACCATTGCCGGTTCTGAGAGCGATTACTATTTGTCGTTTAATGGTTTGGGTTCACCCCAAATGAAGGATGTAAATGGCTTCTGGATTACAGACTCGGAAGAACTGGAAGAACTGACGGATTTCCACAGGGAACTGATCGAATATCGTCCCGGAGAGACCGATGCGGCCAACTGCGCTGTACAAGTTATCTACAGACTGAAAAACGGCAGAACGGTGACAAGATACTATAAAGTACCCACCGATAGCGAAGTAGGGGCGCAGGCAAAACGCTATTTCAGCGATATTCGTTATTTGTTTGATATCAGTGACCCGGATCGACTGTACAATGCGTTTCAGTCCATTAGTATTGAGTATTATAAGCCGGAATATCTTAAGGGTGAGAATAGAATACAGATTGAACTCACAGACCCGGATGAAATGATCGAACTGCTGGACGCTATCCGGGCAGACTGTGACGCCGGCCTGACCGCCCAGCACCGGGGCTTCCACGACGGTAAGGAAATAAACGCATATGTGGAATTCTCCGCGAATGAGCAGAAAGCATCTCAGTTAGGCTGGGATTACGGTAGATTCTACCTGGATATATGGGATGGCTGCACCAACACTATCCAGTGGGTAGAGGATAAAATTACCGCCCAGGGAGAGATCCTCCCGGAAGTGATAGTTGTACCCCTCCAATAACAAAAAAAGCACCGGGAACTTGCGTTCCCGGTGCTTTTCACTTTAATTGATCACGCCGTGATGGCAGGTGGGACTATCGTGGGTGAGTGCCTTAAATGTATATCCGTTGCAAAGACCCCAGGCGATGATCCGTTCCACCGCATCCACGCTGAAACTCTGGGTGTCGTGCTGCAGTACCACGGAATTCTGTTTAGAACCGATGCCTTTGGTAACATTCTTAAAAACTTCTTCTGCAGTTCTGGCGCCGCCGGCGTCGTTACTGTCCACATTCCAGTCAAAGTACTGATATCCCATGGCTTCCAAACCCTTGGTCAGCCGGGTCATAATGCCCTTGTTGTAGGCGCGGCTGATGCCGTTGGAACTGCCACCGGGGAAGCGCATCAGCATGGATTTCTGACCGGTGTATTCATAAATCACATTCTGAATGGCTTGCAGATCTGCATAATAGGCCTGATCGCTGGCGTATACCTTTGCGTAATCGTGGGTGTAGGTATGAATGGCTACCGTGTGCCCTTCTTCAGCAGCCCGGGTCAGCATAGACAGATAGTTGCTGTTCTTAACAAAGAAGGTGACCTTTACACCGTATTTCTTCAGCACATCCAAAAGCCGTTCGGTATGGGCGCTGGGGCCATCGTCAAAGGTCAGATAAATCGTTTTTCCGTTGGGCTCAATGGTGGTACCGCCGGTAATAATGTTTTCCTCCGGGGGAGTGTCGGGACCGACAGTGGGTTTGTCTTCCTCGTTTTGCTGCCGGGGAATCACATAAATGATCCGATCCATAGAAGAAGTGCCGCCGAAACTGTTGGTAACAGAGTAATTCAGGGTGTAGATACCGGGGATATCCGCATCCACATCACCGGAAACAATGACTTCAGAGGAAAGATCCCCGTCCCGCAGGTCCATTGCGCTGCAGCCTGGCTCAGCGTAGTTCTCGCCTGCCATAATAAAGGAGATCTCACCGCCCACCAGTTGCAAAATCGGGGCGCTGGGGTCCACATAGTTGATAGTACGGCTGACGGTTGTGGTGTTGCCGGAGGAATCTGTAACCGTGTAGGTCATAATGCCGTCTGTTTCCTTACAGGTGACCCACTTGGTCAGATCTCCGTCATAATTATCCGTGGCGGTAAAACCTTCTTCCTGATAAGTCTCACCAATCAGGGTATATGCCCCGGGGACTTTGGTCAGGGTGATCTCAGGGGCTTCGTTGTCCACAATGTGGACATAGCGATAATCTGTACGAATGGTATTCTCATATCGGGCAATATACTTGAGCCGGTATTTTCCCGGTTTGGATGTGTCCACTTGGCCGCGAATTGTCACCTCTACATTTTCAGTGGTGTCACCCTCTGTGTATTGGGCGGTGTAACCCGGCTCGTCATAGGACTGTCCGTATTCCAGAAAAATTTCCCGCTCTC
This sequence comes from Oscillospiraceae bacterium, assembly GCA_017521875.1. Classification (GTDB taxonomy): domain Bacteria; phylum Bacillota; class Clostridia; order Oscillospirales; family Oscillospiraceae; genus Faecousia. The sequence continues at coordinate 998 of JAFXBH010000004.1, read as the reverse complement.
CCTTTAACTGCAGGGACAGTTGACTGCTATGATTCCATAGAGCCCACACCATACCTCCGGCTACTGCCAATATAAAAACTGCAGAGAATACTGCAAATAATACTTTCTTTTTCATTTGGTTTCATCCGTTTCTTTTTGACGCTATACTCATTATAACTTTGCGCTTGCGGTAACGCAAGAGAAAAAACAAAAATCCGAGCCGAATTTTCAGCCCGGATTATTATTTAAATTCTTTTGTACAGACACATTTCGTATCCGATGCCGTTTTCCTCACCGGATTGCAAAATCTCTGTCAGTTTCCATTGAGGATCTTCGTCCAGATTGGGGAAAAAGGTGTCAGATTCCGGTTGGGCGTGGACCTTTGTAATATACGCAGTATCACAGTAGGGAAGCATCTGCTTGTAGATACTGCCGCCGCCGATTACCATAGCCCGATCAGCAGTCTTGGCAAGAGTCATAGCCTCTTCCGGGCTGTGGCAAACAACCACATCATCGATAGCGATATCCTGCCGTGTCAGCACCACATTCACCCGGTTGGGCAGGGGTCTTCCGCCGGGGAAGTCGGCAAGGGTTTTTCGACCAACGATCACCATAGCGCCCTTGGTGGTCTCCCGGAAAAATTTTCGATCAGCAGACAGGGCAACCGGCTGTGTGCCGTTTTTACCAATACCCCAATCGTCATATACTGCAACAATCAGTTCCATAGAATACCTCAGATCGCCATAGGAATCTCAAAGTCAAAGGGATGGAATTGGTAGTCTTCCACCTTGAAACTGTCTTTGGTAAATGCGTAGAAATCGGTAATAGAACTGTCTAATGTTACCTTGGGAGCGGGATAGCCCTCTTTTTCCAGCATCGCCTTGACGGCAGGAATGTGCCGGTCATAAATATGACAGTCAGCGATCACATGTACCAGTTCACCGGCTTCCAGACCGGAAACTTGCGCCATCATCATCAGCAGCATAGAATACTGACACACATTCCAGTTATTGGCGGTG
>JAFXBH010000043.1 GCA_017521875.1 Oscillospiraceae bacterium | reverse complement strand
TATCAACGCAGAAAGCACAGACTTTCTTGCGCTTGCGGGGACGCATGACCTGTTCGTTAGCCATGAGTGTATCCTCCTTTATTAGCATTTGTGAAAAAGTTCAAATAATTAGAAACCAGACCTAAATCAGAAGGGCAGTTGTGCGTCGTCGTCATCCAGCATCGCGAAATCGGATGCAGGAGCGGCAGGGGCGGAGTAACCGCCGAAGGTATCAGCGGGTGCAGCAAAGTTGCCGCCGTCGCCATCCCGTCTGCTGTCGCCGAAGTAGACATTGTCTGCCACAACTTCTGCAGTACGGCGCTTGTTGCCATCCTTATCGGTCCAACTGCGGATCTGCAGCCGGCCGGACACCACTGCCATGCGGCCCTTGGTGAAATACTTGGAGACGAATTCTCCGGTCTGACGCCAAGCGACACAGTCAATGAAGTCGGTTTCTCTTTCGCCGTTCTCGTTCTTACCGAAATCGCGGTCAACCGCAACGGTAAAAGAAGCGACGGCGACGCCGCTACCGGTGCGGCGCAATTCGGGATCCCGGGTCAGACGACCCATGATGGTAATGTGGTTGAGCATAATTTTACTCCTCCACTGCGGTGGTCAGGCAGCGCAGAATGCCGTCGGTGATCTTCATCACACGCTCCAGTTCTGCAGGGAACTCGGGCTTGGTTTCGATGTTCATCAGAACATAGTAACCTTCAGCCATGTCATTGATGAGATAAGCCAAGCGACGCTTGCCCCATTCGTCAATGTTCAGCAGAGTACCCTCCGCTTCCACCATTGCCTTGAACTTGTTCACAAGTGCGGCGGTCTCCTCTTCGCCCAGAGTAGCGTCGATGATGTAGAGGACCTCGTACTTACCAGTGATCTTAGCCATGTTGTTTGCACCTCCTTTTGGACTTTTGGCCCACGGTCGCGCCGTGAGCAAGGATTGTCCACATTCGTAGACCAGTGTATTATATCCACGGACCGCCTAAAAGTCAAGGGTTTTTATGGAAAAAATTCCGCATATTCGGTCTGTTTCCGGGAAAACCTACCCAAAGAGGTGATAGATTTGATCTTATCTTACATTCGTACCATCATCCTGTATCTGGTGCTGATCGGTGTGGTGCGGCTAATGGGCAAACGGCAGATCGGCCAGATGGAGCCGTCGGAATTTGTGGTAACTATGCTGGTGGCCAACCTGGCGTCTATTCCCATGCAGGACGGGGGAATCCCTCTGTTTTCCGGTGTGATTCCCATCGTCACGGTACTGGGATCGGAACTGGTGCTGTCTGCTCTGGCGATGAAAAATATGTTTCTGCGGAAGATGCTCTGTGGCAAACCGGTCATTCTCATTGAAAACGGCAATATTCTGCAGAAAAATCTGCGCAAAACCCGGGTGACTTTGGATGAACTCACCGGCCACCTGCGGGAGAAAGATGTTCTGAATTTAAAGGCGGTGCAATACGCCATTTTAGAGACCAACGGCAATCTGTCCGTGTTTCCCTACCCCAAAGAGAAACCGGCATCTGCCAAAGATGCCGGCGTGGAGGTAAAAAAGCAGTATTTGCCCATTACATTGGTGTCTGACGGGCAACTTTTGACCAAAAACCTGTCCGCCGCCGGCAAGACGCCTCAGTGGGTACAGAAGGTGCTGCGGGAGCGGCAATCCACCATTTCCGATACCTGGCTGCTGACTGTAGACGGTGGAGATAAAATCACATTTTACCGAAAGGAGATGGGTTAAATGGCCCGAGGTTGGCTGGGAGCCGGATTTCTGGCGTTTTTCTTGTTGCTGAGCATCCTGATCTCCGTTGCCATGGACAATGCCCATCTTCCCACCGAAAAACTGCTGGAACAGGCTGCAGAAACTGCCCTGACAGGGGATTTTCAGGAAGCGGTCTCTAAGGGTATGGCCGCCAAAACCCGTTGGGAACAGCAATGGAACGGCACGGCCACCGTGGCTGATCACTCCCCTATGGATACCGTGGATGCTCTGTTTGCGGAGATGGAAATCTACGCCCGTACGGAGGAAAAGCCCCACTTTGCCGCCTGTTGTCAAGAACTGGCGCAGCAGGTCGGAGCCGTTGCGGAGGCCCACCGATTCCGTTGGTGGAACATTCTCTAGCCGCTGCCGTGGGCAAGAGAGAGAATCCCCTCCGCCAGCACTTCCGCTGCCCGAAGGGCCTCCCCCCGCTGATTCCCGGAAGACCCTACTTCCACCAGCAGCGCCCCGGGAGACAGATCCTGATTAAACCGCTGGGTACGGAGGTTAATATTGCGGCAGATGCCTGGGCAGATGGATTCCAGTTGGGTCTGCAGTTTCAGCGCCAAAGCCAGATTTTCCTGCCATTGTGGGTGGGACAGCCCACCGTAATCCGTTCCCACCACAAACATCAGCGGTGCCAGGGAAGACCCTTCCGAAAATACGGTTTGCGCTACCTGATTACCGTCGGCATCTGCAATGGAATCCCGGTGCAGATCCAGCACCAGCCGGATAGAGGGATATTTTTCCAAATAATCCTGTGCGGCAGCACGGCTGTTTCCGTAAGAAGCGTTATAGGAAGGATTGTCGTGGAGGGTGGAATCCTGCACCACACAGATCCCTCCCGCCTCCAGAAGTTCCGCCAAATGCGCCCCTATGGATACCATATTATAGCCATTATCCAGGGTGTGGTACGGAGACGACTCGGTATACTCCCCCGTGGGAGCAAAACTCTCTGAGCCGTGGGAGTGGAGGATCAGCACCGTGGGCGCATCTCCGGTCAAATCCCATTCAAGGGGTTTCTGTATCAGCGCCGGCAGATCTGCCGTATAGGAAAATCCACTGTTAATTTTAATATTTCCCGCATCAGTTTCTGAAAAAACAGGTTTGTCTACCGTGGGCGGCTGGGTAGTATCCGGAACAGTTTCTTCTGTGGGCTCTGTGGATTGTGGCGCAAACTGGATATTCACCGGTCGGATCACCCGACCGGTCTGCAGGAACAAGATCCACGCGGTAGTGTCCTTCGGCAGGACAACATTCCAATTCACCGCCCCCACCAACCGCAGAACCAGAGCGCAGACCACAGCAAATGTGCCTGCCCGCAATACCTTTTGTTCCATCGTTACCTCCTAGAGTTAAAAGGAAAGAGAGCGTTTACCAAAACGCTCTCTTTCTCGTTATTCAGGTTTCCTCCACTTGGGTCTGTCCTTGATCTTCTCCCGCAAATCTCGGAAGAATTCCGTCAGCAAATCCTGAGATTCCTGTTCCAGCACCCCGAACTCCGTCTGGGGATGGTGATTGAATTCCATAGAGAACAGGTCGCACACAGAGCCACAGGCGCCGCATTTACTGTCCTTCGCGCCTACCACCACCCGGGGGATCCGGGCATTGATGATGGCGCCGGCGCACATAGGGCAGGGCTCTAAGGTTACATACATGGTGCATTCCCAAAGCCGCCAGCCACCCAGATTTCTACAGGCATCGCCAATGGCCTCTATTTCTGCATGACCCAGGGCAGTCTTGTCCGTCTCCCGACGATTTCTCCCCCGGCCTACGATTTCTCCCTTGCGTACAATAACGCAGCCTACCGGCACTTCCCCGTCGCTGGCGGCTTCCTCTGCCAGACGCAGCGCCTGACGCATAAAATCGGTGTCTTCCATAGCGCACCTCCTTTTTTTGTATCATACTAAATGGAGGCTTGCCCGTCAAGTATACCACAGAAGGTTTTACGAAAGAAACAGAATATTGGATTGCGATATGGCGTATTTTATGGTACAATATTAAAAATATTTCCGTTTTTCAGGAGAAAACTATGAAAACCTTGCTTCATATCTGCTGCGCCCCCTGCGCCAATCAATGTATTGCCGCCCTGCGAGAGGAGAAGATCGCCGTCACCGGTTTTTGGTACAACCCCAACATCCACCCCTTCACCGAATATCGGGCAAGACGGAACTGCCTGTGGGAATTTGCCAAAACCATTGACCTTCCGCTTCTGGAGCAAGATCAATACGCCCTGCGGCCTTTCGTCCGGGAAGTGGCGGAGGATATTGCCAATCGTTGCGTCAAGTGCTATGAAATGCGCCTGTTCGAAACCGCACGAACCGCCAAAGAACAGGGCTTTGACAATTTTACTTCCTCCCTGTTTATCAGCCCCTACCAAAACCACGAACTGATGAAATCTGTGGCAGAGCGGGCGGCAGAAACCTATGGGGTAGAATTTCTCTACCGGGATTTCCGGGAACTGTTCAAGGCTGGACAAGCCTTTGCCCGGGAACAGGAATTTTATATGCAGAAATACTGCGGATGCGTATTTTCAGAAGAGGAAAGATACCTGAAGAAAACGAAGATGATTCCTTAGGAGTGTGTTGTATGGAACTGATTGCCCCCTGCCTGTTCGGTCTGGAAGGACTGGCCGGCGACGAACTGAGAAGAATGGGCATGGAAAATGTCCGGGTGGAGGACCGCCGGGTGCTGTTTTCCGGCGACGCCAATGCCCTGGCGAAAGCCAACATCTGCCTGCGGACCGGTGAACGGATTATGGTGGTTTTGGCCCAATTTCAGGCAAAGACTTTTGAGGAACTGTTTCAGGGTGTGTACCACACCAATCTGGAAGACTACATCCCCAAAGACGGTCAATTCCCTGTGAAGGGTCACTGTCTGAACAGTCAACTGATGAGTACCTCCGACTGTCAGGCCATTATTAAAAAAGCCGCTTCCCGTCGGCTGGGTGAGAAATACGGTATCAGTTGGTTGCCGGAGACCGGTGTAAAATTCCAACTGCATTTCACCGTTTTGAATGACCAGGTCACCCTTTCCTTAGACACCTCCGGACAGGGTCTGCATAAGCGTGGCTACCGGGCCATCGGCAACGATGCCCCCTTGCACGAAACGCTGGCCGCCGGTATGATTCAACTTGCCCGTTTTCGGGGCAAAGAGTTTTTGTGGGATCCCTTCTGCGGCTCCGGTACTATTCCCATTGAAGCAGCCCTGATTGCCAAAAACAGAGCGCCGGGCTTAAACCGCACCTTCGCGGCGGAGGCCTACCCCTGGGTAGAAAAAACGCTGTGGACCCAAGTAAAGGAAGAGGCCCAGGACAAGGAATTTAACGGCAAGTACCGGATCTTAGGTTCCGACAGTGACCCAGCCTGTGTTTCCCTGTCCTTTGCCAATGCCCGGAAAGCCGGCGTTTCCGATGTAGTCAAGTTCAAAGACGGCGATGCGACCAAGATGGATCTGCCTGCTGCGGAGGGAATTATCGTCTGCAATCCACCTTACGGTGAGCGAATGATGGAGCAGCAGAGCGC
>JAFXBH010000042.1 GCA_017521875.1 Oscillospiraceae bacterium | reverse complement strand
GGCTGTCAAAAATCAGGACTTGCAGGGGGGCTTCCCGGTCGCCTTTGGGGGCGGGAACATCCCGGACGATCATTTCCAGAACAGAATGGATGTTAATGCCGTTTTTGGCGGAGATTTCCGGGGCATCTTCTGCGGGAACGCAGATAATGTCTTCGATCTCCTGCTTGACTTCCTGAGGACGGGCAGAGGGCAGGTCGATCTTGTTGATCACCGGAAGCACTTCCAAACCTGCATCGGTGGCCAGGAAGGTGTTGGCCAGAGTCTGGGCCTCCACGCCTTGAGAGGCATCCACCACCAGCACTGCGCCCTCACAGGCGGCTAGGCTGCGGGAGACTTCGTAGTTAAAGTCCACATGGCCCGGGGTGTCGATCAGGTTCAGAGCATAGGTTTCTCCGTCGTCAGCCTTGTAATTCAGTTGCACAGCGGTGGCTTTGATGGTGATGCCCCGCTCCCGCTCCAAGTCCATAGAGTCCAGGATCTGATTTTCCATCTCCCGCAGATCAATGGCGGAACACTCCTCCAGCAAGCGGTCTGCCAGGGTGGACTTGCCGTGGTCAATATGGGCAATGATGGAAAAGTTGCGGATTTTGGAAAGGTCTGTCATAGTTGTTACCTCAAAAATCGAATGTGAGCAGCGCAAACTTCGCCACTTTATCAGTGTAATCTATTATAACGAGTTTTCCCGGGAATGTAAACAGTATGTTTTGGCAAAAGCCGGGGAATACTGCATATTGCAGCGACAAAAACCGCCGAAAGGCGATTTTTTCAAAAATTTTTTTGCAAAACCCTTGTCAGATTTTCAGAATCAGGGTATAGTTTATCGGAACCAAAGAAAAAAGAAGATAAAAAGGGGAGGAAATACATGAATAATGTGAAAAAACCTGCCAAAAGCCCTGAGGAATTGCAGCAGGGTCTGCAGAAATTGATCGCCCAGGGTCAGAAAGAGGGTATGATCCGGGATGCGGATCTCCGCGCCCATCTGGAGGAAATGGACCTGACTCCGGAAAAAATTGAAGAAATCTATGACAGTTTCGACGCCATGAATATTCAGGTGGTCAGCGAGGATCTGGACCTGGATCTGGGAGATATGCTGGAAATGAGCGACGATCTGGGTGACGACCTGGACCTGGGGGATGTGATCGAGGAAGACTTGGTGGATCCCATGGATCTGGCAGCGGAGTATAATCTGGACGACCCGGTGCGTATGTACCTGAAAGAGATCGGTCAGATCAAACTGCTGACTGCGGAAGAAGAAGTGGAACTGGCCAAGATGGTGTCTGAGGGCAGCCAATACGCCAAAAATAAACTCACCGAGGCGAATCTTCGTTTGGTGGTTTCCATTGCAAAGAAATACTCTGGCCGCGGCCTGCACATTCTGGACTTGATCCAGGAGGGCAACACCGGCCTGATCCGTGCGGTGGATAAATTTGACTGGACAAAGGGAAATAAATTCTCTACATATGCTACTTGGTGGATCCGGCAGGCCATTACCCGCGCCATTGCCGATCAGGCCCGTACCATTCGGGTGCCGGTGCATATGGTGGAAGTCATTAACAAGGCAACCCGGTGCAACCGGAAACTGGTGCAGGAACTGGGTCGTGAGCCTACCGTAGAGGAGATCGCAGCGGAACTGGGTCTGCCGGTAGAGAAGATCATCGAGGCAAACCGCACCGCCGCCGACACCCTGTCTCTGGACACCCCGGTAGGTGACGAAGAAGACACCTCCATCGGCTCCTTTGTGGAAGATGAGCGTACCCCCGGCCCTGCAGACGCCACCTCCAACGCCCTGCTTGCAGAGGCTCTGAAGGAAATTCTGGACACCTTGACCGAGCGGGAAGCCGATGTGCTTCGGATGCGCTTCGGTATGTACGACGGCCG
>JAFXBH010000041.1 GCA_017521875.1 Oscillospiraceae bacterium | reverse complement strand
GTGCAACGTAGCCTGCGCCGCCTTCTGCCTTCCATGCATCGAAATCTTCGATTTCAGTCTCGGCAGATTCGTCTGCAAAGTAGACATCGCAGTCGGAGCAGTACCAGTACTCTGCGCAACCGGCATCGTCACAATCTGCTGCAACGGCGTCGGTCTTAGCCAGCGCGCCGTGCTGGCAAGCCAGAGCCTCGCGGCTGACTTCCTTGTTACATACAGTACAGTAGGTAACCATGAAGCCTTCTTCTTCCACGGGTTCGCCTGCAACGTGCTCGCCGTAGTAAGTGCCGCCTGTGACATTTTCAACAGTGCTACAGACGTGGACGAAGGTCTCATAGCCCTCTGCATCCTGGATCTGGCCGCCATTCAAGGAGCATTCCTTGTCGAAGGTCAGCGTGGTGGGCAGACCCTGCTCTTTCAGCCAGGGCATATGCTCTTCTTTTTCGTCGTAGTAGGTCATAGACAGAGTCTGGAACTCCGTCACGGTGATGTCCGTATTGCTGACAGTGCCGGTAGCGAAACTGAACACACGGTTACCGTTGTCGGCAACGATAGTGGTATCCTGAATGTCCACAATAACAGCATAGAGGAAGTTTGTTTCGTTTGCATCTTCGAAATCAAAGGTAGAATCGGAGATGTTTACATAGTTGGCAACTTCCTTAGAGCCGTAAAGGAACATGCTGCGCAATTTCACAACATCAAAATCAACATTGGTGAAATTGAAGGTTGCGCCGGTAATGCCCTCGCTAATGCTGATGAACGCGCCGCTGCCGGCGTAGTCATCCCGCAGAGTGACCTTGATATTCTCGAAGGTCAGCACGGGGGCATTCTTGTTCACAGCAAAGATATGCTTACCCTTGGCATTAACGTCGTTGATGGTCTTGTCGCCGCTGGGACCGGTGATATACAGTTCACCGGAAGAAGTGCTGTCTGTAAAGGTCAGGTTAGCCTGGACATACAGATAGCCGGTTTCGCCCATGGTCAACTTATGACCGTTCAGATCGAATACAGTAGCCGCGGTAATGGTAACGTTGGTTTTTGTGATCAGTTCTGCATCTTTCAGCAACTTAATGGTGTAACCCTTGCTGCGGATATCGCCTGCATTGATCACATCGCCCAGGGTGTCATCTGCTTCCAGATGACCAACCAGAGCGCCGTCTTTCCAGATCTCTGCAACTGCGTCGATGGCTTCTACCACGATCACATCACAGTTCTGGCATTTCACAGCGGTGGAAACGTCGCCGTCATCCTCTTCTGCCACGTGTCCGGCAGATGCGGGGATGGCCACGCCACCACAGACAGTACAGATAACTTCTGTGGTACAGTCGCCGTCATCCTCTGCGGGGGTGTGAACGCCGGTAGCATCGATGGGAGCAGTTTCTTCTGCGCCACATACGCTACAGGTGTGCTTCTGCTCACCTGCTACGCCACAGGTAGCGTTGGTAATGACTTCCCAATCGCCCCAGGTATGCTCACTGGTAGTGCCGATCTCTTCCATGCCGGAGATCACAACGCCACAGACAGAGCACTTGGTGCCGGCAGTGTAGCCGGGCTCTGCGCAGGTAGCGTCCTTACCGGGAACTTCTACTGCAGTGTGCTCACCGTCGGTGGAGTCGGGCTGCAGTGCGCCGGGGAACTGGGCGCAAACATGGGCAACCAGTTTGCCCTTGGTACCAACTCTCTTGCCGTTGTCGGAATCGATAACAGAAGTAGCGTCTACATAGAATGTATCTGCATCCAAACTTGCAATGTTTGCATCTGCCTGATACAGGAAGTAGTTTGCATCGTCGGAAATAATGGTTGTGTTGTTTACTTCGCCGGTGGTGTAGATAAACACATAGTTATGGCCGCTTGTAACGATCTTACTGTCGTTGATGGTTACATTGGCATAACGGGCGAACTGACGACCGGTAGTCTTTTCACCGGACTCTTTGACAATAGAGTTTTCGATGATCAGGTTC
>JAFXBH010000040.1 GCA_017521875.1 Oscillospiraceae bacterium | reverse complement strand
TTCCGGAGCAAGGACATCGTCATTCTGGAAGAGGAATTTAAAGCCGTTTCCGACAACTTCATTCTCATGACCGACGATGGCTCTTACGGCCGCCACGGTTTGGTTACTGTTGCCCTGCAGGAACTGCTGGAAAAGGGCGAACAGTTTGACGAAGTGCTGGCCATCGGCCCTGTGCCTATGATGAAGTTCGTCTGCAAGACCACCGAGCCTTTCGGCGTTCACACTTCCGTGTCTCTCAACCCCATTATGGTGGACGGCACCGGTATGTGCGGCGGCTGCCGTGTTACCGTTGGCGGCGAGACCAAGTTTGCCTGCGTGGACGGTCCGGAATTTGACGGCCACAAGGTGGATTTCGCAGAATTGATGAGCCGTAACAGCCTGTATCGCGGTCGGGAGGCGGAAGTCAAAGAGACCCACGCTTGCCGGATCGAAAAGATGGGCAAAGATCTGATTCCTTAAGGAGGGCGTGGAAAATGGCAAATATGACTTTGGTAAAAACCCCCATGCCTGAGCAGGATCCTCAGGTGCGGGCCAGAAATTTCCAGGAAGTTACCCTGGGTTACACCGCCGAAATGGCCATTGAGGAAGCCAAGCGCTGCCTGGGTTGTAAAAACCCCAAGTGCGTGGAAGGCTGCCCCGTAAATGTGCGGATTCCCGAATTTATCCAAAAGGTGCAGGAGGGCGACTTTAAGGCCGCCTACGAAATCATCACCTCTACCAATGCCCTGCCCGCTCTGTCCGGCAGAGTTTGCCCCCAGGAGACCCAGTGCGAAGCCAAGTGCGTCCGGGGTATCAAGGGTGAGCCGGTGGCCATTGGCCGCCTGGAGCGGTTCGTGGCTGACTGGTATCGGGAAAATATCAACGCAATGCCTGAGAAAAAAGAATCCAACGGTCAAAAAGTGGCTGTTGTTGGCTCCGGCCCTGCAGGCCTGACTTGCGCCTCTGACCTTGCCAATATGGGTTACGATGTGACCGTATTTGAAGCCCTCCACACCGCCGGCGGCGTGTTGGTGTACGGCATTCCCGAATTCCGTCTGCCCAAGTCCATCGTGGCCAACGAGGTGAAGAAACTGGAAGCCCAAGGCGTTACCGTGATGACCAATATGGTCATCGGCCGGGTGCTGACCATCGACGAACTGTTTGAAATGGGCTTCAAGGCCGTGTTCGTTGGCAGCGGTGCTGGCCTTCCCATGTTTATGAACATTCCCGGTGAGGCCCTGAAGGGCGTTATGTCCGCCAACGAGTACCTGACCCGTACCAACCTGATGAAGGCTTACGACGAAAATTATGATACACCTATCGTGAAATCGAAGGCCGTGGCCGTGGTTGGCGGCGGCAATGTGGCTATGGACGCTGCTCGCTGCGCCATGCGTCTGGGCGCTGAAAATGTGTATGTGGTCTACCGCCGTGGCGAGGCCGAAATGCCTGCCCGTGCGGAAGAAAAGCACCACGCCAAGGAAGAGGGCATCGAATTTAAGACCCTGTGCAACCCCGTTTCCATCATCGGCGACGAAGATGGCCGTGTTTGCGGTATGAACTGTATCCGTATGGAACTGGGCGAGCCGGATGCCTCCGGCAGACGCCGTCCTGTGGAAGTGCCGAACAGTGAATTTGTGCTGGATGTGGATACCGTGATCATGGCGCTGGGTACAAGCCCCAATCCCCTGATCCGCTCCACCACTCCCGGACTGGACACCAACAAGAAGGGTTGTCTGATTGTAAACGAGGATGAAATGACCACCCGTGATGGCGTGTTCGCCGGCGGCGATGCCGTGACCGGCGCAGCCACCGTAATTTTGGCAATGGGTGCCGGCAAGAAAGCCGCCGCCGCCATTGATACCTACCTGAAAAACAAGTAAATAACAATGCTAACCCCCGACGGAGATACCGTTGGGGGTTCTTTTATGGAATTGTAAAAACATTTTCCCTGTCTTCTTTCGTTACCCAAAATCGTGCCTACCGCTGCAATTGTCCCCAATTTCTTCAAAAGCAGAGACAATTTCTTCTATTTTCATAAAACATTCCTTATCATTCAGGCTATCATCCGCAATGATAGCCTTTATTTTTTTAAGCGTTTGATAACAAGTTCCCTCGATAATCTCAGAAACCGTTTGTTCCATATCCTGAAATTTCATCTGAATATCCCCATTTATGATGGCTTGAAGAAAAATGTTCTGAAATAACTCCATAATAGTACCTCCTTTTTTGTGGGGGGATTATATCCCCTTAATTATGGGGATTATAAACCCCATAATAACAAATGTCAAGAATGGAGGGGCAAAAATGATAAAATTTGATAAACTTTGGAAAACAATGGAAGAAAAAAGCGTTTCAACCTACTGGTTGCGGGAGAAATGCGGCATTGATAGAAAAACCATCCGCCGCCTCCACGGGAACGAAAACATCGAAACCAAAACCTTAAATAAACTCTGTGCCGCCCTGAATTGCTCGCTGGAAGATATTGCAGAGTATGTCCCCGATCACGATTCATAACCAATCCCCCGCGGGAGGCGAAACGCCTTCCTACAAGGAAAACCGTACATTTATTTTTCTTGACAAAAGCAGGAAAATCGGGGTATAATACCCAAAGATATGAAAAAGACTGGGAACAGAAGAGTAGGCGGAAATATCTGTTCAGAGAGCCTCGAAAAGGTGGAAAGAGGTACAGAGAACACCGCTGAACATGGTCTGGGAGTCGGGGTGTCGATAGGTAGGCGCCCACGGGAACGCCCGTTATCGCGTTTTGAGGCAGAATTGCCGTCAGATTGCCACAGGTGCTGACGCACCTTCGCAATGACATCGGGGGTTCTGCGAATCAAGGTGGTACCGCGAAACGCCCTTTCGCCCTTGCGTTGCAAGGGCGTTTTTTTATTGTGAGGAGGAATCATTATGACCCAGAAAAAACCCTATTATATCTCCACCGCCATTGCCTACACCTCGGCAAAACCCCACATTGGTAACACCTACGAGATCGTGCTGGCCGATGCTATCGCCCGTTATAAGCGGCAGGAGGGTTACGATGTGTATTTCCAGACCGGTACCGACGAACACGGTCAGAAAATCCAGCAGAAAGCAGAGGCCGCAGGCATCACACCTCAGGAACATGTGGACGGCGTAGCCGGCCAGATCAAGGACATCTGGGACTTGATGAACACCACCTACGACCGCTTTGTCCGCACCTCCGATCCGGAACATAAGACCAAGGTGCAGAAGATCTTTAAGCGGCTCTACCAGCAGGGAGATATTTACAAAGGCAAGTACACCGGTAAGTACTGCACCCCCTGTGAGTCTTTCTGGACAGAGAGTCAACTGAAGGACGGCAAATGCCCCGACTGCGGCCGGGAATGTGTGGACGCAGAGGAAGAAGCCTACTTCTTCAAAATGAGCAAATATGCCGACCGGCTGATGGCCCATATCGAGGCACATCCGGAATTCATTCAGCCGGAGAGCCGGAAAAACGAGATGATCAACAACTTCCTGAAGCCGGGTCTGCAGGATCTGTGCGTGTCCCGTACCAGTTTTACCTGGGGCGTACAGGTGGATTTTGACCCCAAGCATGTGGTGTATGTATGGCTGGACGCCCTCAGCAACTATATCACCTTCTCCGGTTATGACCCCGACGGCAATCACGAAGAACACTACAAGAAATTCTGGCCTGCCGACCTCCACCTTATCGGCAAGGACATTGTCCGTTTCCACACCATTTACTGGCCTATCTTCCTGATGGCCCTGGGCGAGCCCCTGCCTAAGCAGGTATTCGGCCACCCCTGGTTGCTGGTAAAGGGCGACAAGATGAGCAAGAGCCTTGGCAATGTGATCTACGCCGACGATCTGGTGGATATGTTCGGTGTGGATGCGGTGCGTTACTTTGTACTCCACGAGATGCCCTTCGCCGCCGACGGCATTATGACTTACGAACTGATCATTGAGCGGATCAACAGCGAATTGGCCAACATTTTGGGCAATCTGGTGAACCGTACCGTGGCAATGGACAACAAGTACTTTGGCGGCAAGATCTGCGATCCCAACACCCCCGACGCTTTGGATGAAGAACTGAAAGAGATCGCCCTGGCAATGCCCAAGAAGGTTGCCGAAAAGATGGCAGAACTGAAAGTGGCCGACGCCATCGACGAGATTTTCGTCCTGCTCCGCCGCGCCAACAAGTATATCGACGAGACCGCTCCCTGGGCTCTGGCCAAGGACGAAATTAACCATCCCCGTCTTGGCACGGTTTTGTATAACCTGCTGGAGTCTATCCGTTTCGCCGCTGTGTCCCTGACACCCTTCCTTCCGGAGACGGCTGAGAAGATTTTGTCCCAGATCAACTGCGAAAACGGCGGTCTGGAGAGCCTGAACACCTTCGGCGCCATGGTCGCGGGCGAAAAGGTCGGCACCCCCGAGATCCTCTTCGCGCGTCTGGATCCGGTGAAGAAGATGGAGGAGATCAATGCCGCCAATGAGG
>JAFXBH010000039.1 GCA_017521875.1 Oscillospiraceae bacterium | reverse complement strand
TTCTATAAAAAAAGAGGGGAAACCCTCTTTTTTTATTTGCAAAAATAGTTTATAATAGTAAAAAATCTATGTAATTTTGTCCGGAGGTAGTGTAGTGGAAAATAAACATCAACCGGCAACTGAAAATCTGGAAATTGTTGAAAAGCAAGACAGAAATGCCCGGCAAAGGGAGGTCCTTTCTTACCTGCATGATCTTGTCTATGGCTTGGCTGTTGTTTTGCTTGTTTTTATGCTTTTTTTCAGAATAGTTGTTGTATCCGGCCCTTCTATGATGCAGACATTGAAAAATGGAGATTGCCTATTGTTGGTATGCAATACCTTTTACGGCAGACCGAAGCAGGGTGACATCGTGGTTGCCAGCAAGTCCACATTTAAAAATGGCGAGCCCATTATTAAGCGTGTAATTGCAACAGAGGGTCAGGAAGTCAATATTGACTTTGTCAAAGGTATCGTGTATGTAGACGGTGTGGCATTGGATGAGCCTTATACCAACACGCCGACAAACTTTTTTGAAGGCGTTCAGTTTCCTGTAATTGTGGAAGAGGGATGTGTCTTTGTGATGGGAGACAACCGCAATGATTCCTGGGATAGCAGAAGCCAGGATATCGGCATGATTGATCGTCGGGAACTGCTGGGCCGAGCCATATTTATTGCATTTCCCGGTGTAAATAAAGATAGCGGACGCCGTGAGTTTAACAGAATTGGAGCGTTGTGGTAATGGATCAGGAGAAAATGAATATACAATGGTATCCCGGCCATATGACCAAAACCAGACGGCAGATTGAATCTGATCTCAAATTGGTTGATGCCGTGTGTGAAATTGTGGATGCCAGAATTCCTGTTTCCAGCAGAAATCCGGATATTGATACCATTTGTGGAAATAAACCCAGGATTATTGTATTAAATCGTATGGATTTGGCCGATAGCGATGCAACCAAGCGTTGGATGCAGTATTTTCGAAATAAAGGTTATGCAGCGGTTGCTACAGACTGTAAAACAAAAAAAGGAATTTCCGGATTTCAGCCCGCGGTTCGTTCTGTCCTGAAGGAAAAGATCGATAGAAACGCCGCCAAAGGGATGAATAAGGCCCTGAAAGTAATGGTTGTCGGCATTCCCAATGTTGGTAAATCGACTTTGATTAATCAGATATCCGGCAGAAAGGGTGCAAAGGCAGAAAATCGCCCCGGTGTAACCCGCGGCAAGCAATGGGTGAATGTAGAAAACGGACTGTTATTGCTGGATACGCCCGGTATTCTTTGGCCGAAATTTGAAGACCCTAATGTAGGCATGATGCTGGCTTATACCGGTGCAGTCAAAGAGGGTGTTATCGACATCGAAGAACTTGCTGCCCGTTTGATGGAACTTCTTCACAAGTTTTATCCGCATACACTGTCAGAGAGATATAAAGTGAATTGTGAGGCCGGTACACCGGGCTATATGCTTCTGGAGGAAGCGGGAAGAAAGCGCGGTTATTTGTTGGCCAGGGGAGAGATCCACACAGAACGAATGGCGAAAGTCTTGCTGGATGAATATCGTTCCGGTAAATTGGGGCATTTCACATTGGAAATGCCGGAGGAGTCCGTATGACAAACATGTGGGAATTTGAACAGAAACACTACAACGATGGTTATCTTTACATTTGTGGCGTTGATGAGGCCGGTCGAGGCCCTTTAGCCGGTCCGGTTTGCGCTGCAGCGGTAATTTTACCGGCCAATATTGAGATCCCCGGTTTGAATGATAGCAAGAAATTGACCGACAAGAAGAGAAGAGAACTGTTTCCCATTATATGTGAAGCGGCCATCGCATACGGAATTGCTTTTTCCGATCATAAAGAGATTGACGGGATTAACATTTTACAGGCTACCTATTTAGCAATGGAAAGGGCCATCAATGCTTTAGAGATAAGGGCGGATTTTGCTCTTATTGACGGCAATAGAGCCAAAGACTTCGGTATCCCTGTGGAAACCGTAGTTGGCGGTGATGGACGCAGTGCAAGTATTGCTGCAGCATCTATTTTGGCAAAAGTTACACGGGATGATTTTATGCTGGAAATGGCAAACAAATATCCCGGTTATGGATTTGAGATACATAAGGGATACGGCACAAAGGCGCATTATGCGGCGCTTGCAGAGCATGGCCCCTGTGAGATCCACCGCATGACTTTTTTAAAGAAACTGTATGGGACGAAATAATCTTGTCGGTGCCTGGGGCGAGTCTGTAGCCGCAGCATATTTACAAAAGAAAAAATATAAACTTCTGGCAGCAGGTTACCATTGCCGATTTGGCGAGATTGATTTGATTGTTTCAGATCGAAAATATCTGGTATTTGTTGAAGTCAAACTTCGAAAAAATGATCGTTTTGCCTATGCAATGGAATTTGTGGATTATCATAAACAAAACCGCATTCGTACTACCGCAGAATACTATTTATCTCAATATCCCACGGAATTGCAGCCTCGATTTGATGTGATTGAGATCTATGCTCCGGACGGAATATCTACAAGTAAACCGAAAATTCATCATTTGGAGGATGCCTTTCAATGAAGTTCCCGGTATTTGACCTGCATTGCGATACACCCTTTGTACTTTTAGGCAAGAATTACGATTCTATTGGTGATCTGCGGAATAATCAGGGTCATTTTGATTTGGAGAGAGCAAAAAAACATCTCGGATATTGTCAATGTTTTGCCTGCTATACTTCCCCCAACGAGAAACTGCCTGCAAATTTATCGGTATTTGGATTATTTGAGCGGGAATTAGCCGCTATAATGCAGGAGATCGAGAAGAACAGTGATTTGATATCCCTCGCTTATTCGGCTGACGATATTGAAGCAAATCAAAAAGCAGGGAAGATGTCTGCTGTTTTGACCATCGAAGGTCCTGCAGGCTTTGATTACAACTATGATCTTCTTGAGGATCTCTATAAAATTGGATTTCGCATCACTACATTGAGTTGGAATGAACAAAATCCTTTGACAGGCTCCTGTGTGACAGGAGGCAGCTTAACCGATGAAGGACGAGAATATGTAAGATGCGCGCAGAATGTGGGTATGACGGTGGATGTGAGCCATATAAGCGATGAGGCGTTTTGGAATATAATAGATATATCCCGGAAGCCGATTATTGCATCTCACTCCAATAGCCGTACTAAATGGAATCACCCCCGAAATCTGACGGATGAGATGTATTTGGCTATCTGCAAAACCGGCGGAACAGTCGGCATAAATCTTTACCCGGATTTCCTGGGAAATAATTCTACCGTTGACACTGTCTGTGATCACATTTTTCATTTTATGGATCTCTCCGGGGATGATCTGCACATTTCCCTTGGTTCGGATTTTGACGGCATTGAACGGCTGCCTGCAGGTATATCCGGTGTAGAAGATTACGGGAAAATAGCAATGAGACTTATCGAAAGAGGTTTGGATAATAAATCCATTGAAAATATTTACTGGAACAACGCTTTAGGAGTGATTAAAAAATGCTCTATGTAAGTACAAGAAATAAAATTGAGACACATACTTCGCACCGGGCGTTATTTACGGATAATGCACCCGATGGAGGTTTTTTTGCGCCGTTCCATTTGCCTGAATGCTCAATAGATGACTTTGGTGGATCCTTAGAGGAAAATATCGCACGGATTCTTAATGTATTCTTTGATACTAATCTATGCTCTGACGATATTAAAAACGCTATTGGAAGCGACGCTATCGTTGTTTCTAATATATCCCAACGTTTGCTTTTTGCCGAAGCGTTTCATAACCCCGCAGGTAACATTCGGAATATCATTGAAAACATCCATTATTTGCTGACTAACCAACGTACTGTGCCTGACGGCTGGGTCTATATTGCTATTAAAATAGCGTTGCTCTTTGGCCTATTTGTTCATTTTAAATCTGAACAGGACGGTCTGGATGTGGCTTTGCCTGCGGACGACTATGGTGATCTGTCAGCGGTTCTTTACGCTAAGAAAATGGGTTTGCCGATGAATCGTATTATTTGTGTCTGTAATCACAATAATCGTTTGTGGGATCTGGTAAACAGGGGAGAGTATTCATTAGTTGAAAAAATGCCGAATTATCTGGAAAACCTGATTTACCACATCTATGGCAACGAAGGGGTTACTTATCTGCTGAAGCATGCTCAGAAAAAGTCTGCTTATATGCTGAACGACGAACAAGTTCAAGCATTAACAAACGAACTTTTTGTTGCGGTTGTAAGTAATGACCGCATTGATACTGTTGCCGCCAATATGTTTAGCAGCAATCAGTACCGTATTTCACCGGATGCTGCGCTGGCCTATGCAGGACTGCAGGACTATCGGTCTAAAACAGGCATCAATAAACACACCTTGATTTTTGCTGAGCAGCGGCCTGACTGAACAAAGGAGTTATTACATGGCACTGTATGTTATAGGTGATTTGCACCTTTGTTTAAGTGCCCCGAAGCCTATGGATGTTTTCGGCGGTGCATGGGCCGGATATATGGATAAATTAAAAGAGGGGATATCCGTTATCCATCCGGAAGATACTACAATCTTGCTTGGTGATCTGTCTTGGGCATTAAGCCTGGAGGATTCTAAGGCAGATTTTGCATGGATTGACCAAATCCCCGGCAGAAAGATTATTGTAAAAGGTAACCACGATTATTGGTGGAGTACATCTGCAAAATTTTATAAATTTTGCAACCAAAACAACTTTTCCAATCAGTGGATTATGAACAATAACTGTTATGAATATAATGGATATGCCCTGTGCGGCACACGAGGATGGTTTTTTGAAGAAGAACGCGGGAGCACTCACGATGAGAAGATATTTAAGAGGGAGTTATTGCGTTTGGAAGCCTCTTTAAGGTCTGCGGGTGAACTTCCAAAACTGGTTTTTCTCCACTATCCGCCGCAATACAGAGGGTATGAATGTAAGGAAATTCTGGACCTTCTCAAGGCCTATGATGTACGGCAATGCTATTACGGACATCTGCACGGCGCAAGTCACGCTCTGGCAATGGAAGGTCAATGGGACGGTATTGATTATACGCTGGTATCCGCAGACCGTCTTAATTTTAAGCCATACAAGATATTTTAAGAAAAAACAAAGAAAAGTATGGACATTTACAATTTTTTTTGCTAATATAGTTCGGATACAAAAAATGTATATTATAGGCTTTCATGAAGCCTGACATTTGGGAGGATAAATTATGAACATCAAGAGTAACGAAAGAAACGGCAACAAAGTTACCATCGTCGTAGAAATCGACAAAGAACTGATGGAATCCGGCGTTCAGAAAGCATATTTGAAGGCTCGCAAAAACATTGCTATTCCCGGTTTCCGCAAGGGCAAGGCTCCCCGTAAGATGATTGAATCTATGTACGGCGCTCATGTGTTTTATGAAGATGGCCTGGAAGAGATCTTCCCCGAAGTTTATGATTTTGCTGTTGTTAAGCAGGATGTGAAGGCTGTTGGCCGTCCCAGCTTGACAGATATGGATATTTCTGACGAGGGTGTTGTTACCCTGACCCTGACCACCGATGTATACCCCGAGGTTACTTTGGGCGATTACAAGGGCTTGAAGATTGAAAAGGCCAAGGCAAATGTTACCGACGAGCAGGTGCAGGCTGAACTGGATCGTATGGCTCAAAATGTTGCTTCTACTGAAACCGTAGAACGTGCTGCTGAGATGGGTGACACTGCCAATATCGACTTTGAAGGCTTTGATAACGGTGTTCCTTTCAACGGCGGCAAGGGTGATAACTTTGATCTTAAGTTGGGTTCTAACTCTTTTGTTCCCGGTTTTGAGGAGCAGATTGTTGGCATGTCTGCAGGCGAAGAGAAAGATATTGATATCACTTTCCCTGAAGACTATCATGCAGAATTGGCAGGCAAGGCTGTTGTATTCCATGTGAAGGTTAACAAGGTCACCGCTACCAATGTTCCTGCCCAGGATGACGAATTTGCTAAAGATGTTTCTGAGTTTGAGACTCTGGAGGACCTGAAGGCTGATATCCGTGCAAAGGCTTTGGAATCTGCTCAGAAGCAGATCGATAACGCCTTTGAGCAGGCCTGTGTTGAGAAGGCTGCCGAGAACACTACCGTTGATATGCCCGCTTCTATGATTGAGATGGAACTGGACAATCAGATGGAGCGCTTTGGTTATCAACTGCAGATGAGCGGCTACTCTATGGAGCAGTACGCTAAGATGATGGGTGGCGATATGGCCGGCATGCGGAATGCTTTCCGTCCCGCAGCTGAAAAACAGGCTAAGATCAATGTCACCATTGCAAAGATCGCAGAAGCAGAAGGCATCACCGTTTCTGAAGAGGAAATCGCTGCTGAACTGGAATCTGTTGCAAAGCAGTATGATATGGATGTGGAGAAGGTTAAGGATCTGATCCCTGCAGAAGAGTTGAAGACCAGTCTGGAAAGCCGCAAGGCCATTCAGGTAATTGTAGAATCCGCTGTTGCTGTCGCCCCTAAGGGTGAGAAGAAGCCCAGAAAGAAGACCACAAAGAAGACTGAAGAGAAGGTCGAAGAAAAGACTGAAGAAGCAGTAGAAGAGAAGACCGAGGAATAAGTATTCCAGAAAATGGTTAAAATGTTTCACATTCTGAAAGGAGACATGACCATGAGTTTAGTACCCTATGTTGTAGAACAGACCAGCCGGGGAGAGCGTAGTTATGATATTTTTTCCCGGCTGCTCAATGACCGCATTATCTTTCTGTCCGAGGAAGTCAACGACACAACGGCCAGTTTGATTGTTGCCCAGTTATTGTATTTGGAAGCACAGGATCCCGATAAGGACATTCAGTTCTATATCAACAGCCCCGGCGGCAGCGTAACTGCCGGTATGGCCATTTATGACACTATGCAGTACATCAAGTGCGATGTTGCTACTATCTGTGTAGGTATGGCTGCATCTATGGGCGCATTCTTGCTTGCTGCCGGTACAAAGGGTAAGCGTATGGCCTTGCCCAATGCAGAAATTATGATTCATCAACCCTCTGCAGGTACCCAGGGTCAGATTACCGATATGGCTATTCATATGAAGCGTCTGGAAACGATTAAGGCGCGTATGAATCGCATTTTGGCTGAAAAAACCGGCAAAACCGTGGAAGAGGTTACCGATGCCTGCGAACGGGATAACTTTATGACATCGGAAGAAGCGAAAGAATTTGGTATCATTGATCGGGTGCTTGATAGACACTAAAGCAGAAAGGCGGACATCTTATGGCTAAAACAGAAGAATTGTCCATATGCTGTTCCTTTTGCGGTAAGCGGGAGACAGAAGCGAGATTGATTGCCGGTCCCGGTGTATATATCTGCAGCGATTGTGTTCAGGCTTGCTGTGATTTGCTGCAGGAAGACCGTTGCAGTGCTGAAGGTTTGGAAAAACTTCCTACACCTGCTGAGATTAAGTCCTATATGGATGCCTATATTATTGGTCAGGATGAAGCGAAAATCGCCCTTTCTGTTGCGGTTTACAACCACTATAAGCGAATTTTTCTGGCAACTGAAACAGATGTCGAACTGCAGAAGAGCAATATTCTGCTGATTGGTCCCACCGGTTCCGGCAAAACTCTGTTTGCCCAGACACTTGCCAAACTTCTGGATGTACCATTTGCTATAGCAGATGCTACCACATTGACAGAAGCTGGTTATGTAGGCGACGATGTGGAGAATATTCTGGTTCGTTTGTTACAGGCGGCTGAATTTGATCTTGAGCGCGCGGAGCGGGGTATCATCTATATTGATGAAGTGGATAAAATTGCCCGCAAGAGCGAAAACACATCCATCACTAGAGATGTATCCGGCGAAGGTGTACAACAGGCTTTGTTGAAAATTTTGGAAGGTACTGTTGCCAATGTTCCTCCCCAGGGCGGCAGAAAGCATCCCCAGCAGGAGATGATCCAAGTCGATACCTCCAACATCCTGTTTATCTGCGGCGGCGCCTTTGACGGTCTGGATAAGATCATTGAGGCCCGTACGGACCGCTCTTCCATCGGCTTCGGCGCGCATATCGAGTCCAAAAAGAACCGGGATGTGGGTAAGCTTTTGGCTCAGGTGGAGCCGGATGATCTGCTGAAATTCGGCATTATCCCGG
>JAFXBH010000003.1 GCA_017521875.1 Oscillospiraceae bacterium | reverse complement strand
GGTGACATCTGCACCCCAGTGCTCTGCCAGTTCTATGGCCGTATCCCGACAACCCAGCACATGGGCAACCCGTTCCGGCTTGACCAGGCTCGTAACTACTTCCTCTAATTCCTCTATCGGCAGCCCTCGGTAGTCTGATTCAGTGCCATAGAGATTATTCTTCAGAATATAATCCGCAACACCCGCCGGCAGAAAACTGTCAGCGCATCGGAACACCAACATTCTCCGCAGTTGGGTGGATGAAATGGCTGTTACCGGGTTTTTCACCAGGTAGACGGTTGCGCCCATATTTTCAAGTTCTGCTTTTTTGCTTTCGATCTGCTCCATCTCTCCGGGATCACCCCGGTACATTACACCGATAGAAGCCTTTTGCAGAATTCTCATGGGTTCTTTCCAGGTCAGGAAAGACAGGAACATATCCGTCCCCATTAACAGCACCAATTCGTTAGCGGGGTATTGCTGCGCCAGGGTTTCCAATGTTTCGTAGGTATAACTGGTACCGCCACGGCGTAGTTCCATGTCACAGACCTGCATACTCTCTTTCGCCGCAATCTGCACCATCTCCCGCCGCTGTTCCGGGGTAGGAGAATTGGCTGGCAGCACCTTATGTGGGGCAATATAGGACGGAATCAACAGTAACTGTTTCAGGCGCAACGCGTCAATGGCATACTGTGCCCCACGAATATGGCCTGTATGGGGCGGGTTAAACGTACCGCCGTAGATGCCGATCCTATCCATCTGTCTACCCCCTTTTAAGAATTAGTCAGAGTTTCTCAGTTGCTTTTCCCGTTCCCGTTCGATGGCATTGTCAATGGCCTGCTGACGGAAGTATTCGTTCCGCTGCTCACGCACCTTTCTGGCTGCTTGACGGCGAGCCTGTGCGCCCTTACGGACAGGGTTTTTCTTACTGGTAGGTGTCTCTTTCCGTTTGGCGCGACCGGTTTGATTGCGCTCTGCCTGCAATTTTTCGCTGAAGCGATAGATGATAAACTTGGTGCCGATCACACCGATGCCTTCTGCGCCGGTGGCTTCACAAATTTCGTCGCAGACTTCTCTGGGGGTCATCATAGCGCCTTCCAGCACTTTACCTTTCACCAGTTCCCGGGTGGTCAGTTGGTTTTCTGCCTCGGCGATCACCGCCTCAGTTACGCCGCCCTTGCCTACCATTAAGGTAGTATCAATGGTAGTAGCCTGACCGCGGAGTTCCGCCCGTTCTTTACTTGTCAGCATAACCTGCCTCCTTTAATTTCTCATAAAACACCTTTAAGGCATTGGCTCGGTGGGACACGCCGTTTTTCTCCTGGGGAGTCATTTCCGCTGTGGATTTTCCCATAGGAGGATAGTAGAAAATAGGATCATAGCCAAAGCCGTTTTCTCCCACCGGTGCGCGGAGCAACTCTCCGTGGATCTCTCCCCGGGCCTGAATCACCTTACCCTCGGGAGTGATCATTGTGATTACGCAGACGAATTTCGCCTGACGCTGGCCGTCGGGGACATGCTCTGTATTTTTCAGCAGCAGTTCCAGTCTGCCCCAATCATCCAAAGAATCGTCAAAGCCGTACCGGGCAGAGTAAATACCCGGCTCACCATTCAATGCGTCTACCGCAATACCGGAATCGTCCGCCAATGCAGGCAGGCCGGTGGCTTCCATCACGGCCTTGGCCTTAATAAGAGAGTTTTCCTCAAAGGTAGTACCGTTTTCTTCCACATCGATATCCACACCCAATTCCGACTGGAGCACCAGTTCCATATCGAATTTCTCGGTAATCTTACTGATTTCCACCAGTTTATGTTTATTCTTGCTTGCCAATACTACTCTCATTTACAAAAGTGCCTCCACAAAATCCTTGGCTTCAAAAGGCATCAGATCGTCTGCCTGCTCGCCAACGCCTACAAATTTCACAGGAATCTGCAGACTGTCTGCCACAGCAATCACAATGCCGCCCTTGGCAGTGCCATCCAGTTTGGTCAGGGCAATGGCAGTAACACCGGCAATCTCTTTAAACTGCTTCGCCTGCATCAGGCCGTTTTGACCGGTAGTGCCATCCAGAACCAGCAGTACTTCCTTGGCTGCATTCGGCAGTTCCCGTTCTACGATACGGCTGATCTTATTCAGTTCGTTCATCAGGTTCTGCTTGTTATGCAGTCGGCCGGCAGTGTCGATCAAAATCACATCTGCGCCCCTTGACTTGGCGGAGTGAATGCCATCGAACACCACAGAAGCCGGGTCTGCACCCTCGCTTTGCCGCACGATACTGCTTCCGGAGCGCTCAGCCCAGATTTCCAATTGATCAGCCGCTGCTGCCCGGAACGTATCGGCTGCCACCAGCAGCACCTTTTTCCCCTGATTCTTCAGTTGGGTGGCGATCTTGCCAATGGTGGTGGTTTTGCCCACGCCATTGACACCGATCACCAAAATCACGGAAGGGGTTGTGGTCAGGTTTAATTCTGTGCTGCCCACATTGAGCATATCCACCAGAATTTCCTTCAGCGCAGTTTTGGCTTCCTCTGTAGTCTTTAAATGTTGCTCACGAATGGTTTTCCGCAGGCGGTCGGTGGCCTTCACAGCCGTATCCACACCTAAATCCGCCAAAATAAGGCTCTCTTCCAATTCGTCATAAAAATCGTCATCGATTTCCGAGAACCCGGAGAATACGCCAACCAATGTATTGGACAGGGCATCCCGGGTCTTGGTCAGACCGGCCTTAATTTTATCAAAAAAACCCATAAAATTGCTCCTTATTCAATGATACCCAAATAGGTCTCCATCTGATTCAGGTCCAGACGCAGCAATTTGCTGATGCCCTGTTCCTGCATCGTCACACCGTAAAGCACATCGGAGGCTTCCATCGTGCCACGGCGGTGGGTAATGACGATAAACTGGGTCTTGGAACTTAAGTTCCGCAGATAAGAGGAGAAGCGCTCCACATTTCGGTCGTCCAACGCTGCGTCGATCTCGTCCAGCATACAGAACGGTGTGGGCCGCACCTTCAAAATTGCAAAATACAATGCAATAGCAACAAAAGCCTTTTCACCACCGGACAGCAAGGTGATGGTCTTAACCTGCTTTCCGGGAGGCTGGACGCGGATCTCAATGCCACAGGTAAGGGGAGATTCCGGATCTTCCAGCAACAGTTGGCCCTTGCCACCGCCAAACATTTCTTCAAACACTTTGCCGAAATACTCGTTGATCTTTGCAAATTCCGTCACGAATATCTCAGTCATCTGCTGGGTGATTTCCTTAATAATGCCTTCCAGATCTCTCTTGGCACCCAGCACATCGTCCCGCTGCTCGGTGAGGTAAGTATACCGCTCGTTTACACGGGCAAATTCTTCGATTGCACCTAAGTTGGGAGTGCCCAAAGCGGAGATCTTCCGTTTTAATTCGGCAATCAAACGGTTAGCAGAAGCCACGGATTCGATTTCGGCCCGCTTTTCGTTGGCGGTACCGGGTGTCAGGCCATAAGTATCCCACAGTTTATCCACGGTATTCCGCTCTTCCAGTTCAGTAGTGCCCTTCTTATTTTCCAACAGAGCGCATGTGCGTTCCATAGTGAGAATGGACTTGTTCTTCTCCTGAATATCGCCTTCTGCCTTAGACTTACTCTCTTCGATCTTGGTATACTGATCCAAAGCATCCTTCATAGACTGACGAATCTTGGCGATCTCATCACTATTCTCCTGCTGACGCAGTTGTTGATGCTGAATTTCTTCCTCCAGACGACGGTTTTCCTCCTGAATGGATTCGATATCCGCCAGTTTTCTGTTTCTGTCGCCCTCGGTTGCCGCCTGCAATACCCGCAGGTCTGCAATATGAGACTGGGCAGTAGCCCGCTCTGCTTCCAAAGCGGCTGCGTCAGTGCGAAGCAGGTTCATCTGATCGGTAACCACTGCCACGGCCTTATCTGCCTCGGACTGGGTACCTTCCAATGCACTGATCTGCTGGCGGGTCTCTTCCAGTTGCGCAGTAAAGACATCAATCTGTGCCTTAATAGCAGATTGCTGCTCTCTGTCAGCGGTCTGACGCTTTTCCAGATTCTCCAGTTCCCGATCCGCAGATGCCTTGGCATCCCGGATTGCCTGCAGCCAAATTTCGTGCTGACGAACAGTACCCTCTTGGGTCAGTACCTGCTTTTCTGCCTCTTGCAGTTGCTCGGTGGCAGCCTTCAGTTGGAACTCTACCTGGTCTGCCGCGCGACGGGCTTCCTGGAACTCGGTTTCCAAAATTTTTAGTTCCTCAGTCAGTTCCTTTTCCTGGGCAGTCAGTTTATCCAGTTCATTGGCACGACTGAGAATGCCGGCTTCCTTATTGACAGAACCGCCGGTCATAGAACCGCCGGGGTTCATCACCTGGCCGTCCAATGTGACGATCTTAAATCGGTTTGCATACTGCTTGGCCATAGCGATGGCAGAATCCATATCCTGCACCACCACGATCCTGCCCAGCAGGTATTCCATTACACCCCGGTAACCGGACTCGAATTTCACCAGTTGGGAAGCAAGTCCCACATAACCCCGGCAATTTTCCAAGCCTTTTTCCTGCAAAGGCTTTCCCTGCGTGGCAGAAATAGGCCACACTGTGGTACGGCCACCGTTGGTCCGCTTCAGGTAATTCAAGATAGCCTTACCGTCCTGCTCGTTGTCTACAACGATCTGCTGCAGCGCACCGCCCAAAGCAATCTCGATGGCTACGGTATATTGATCTTCGGTACGGATCAGTTGGGATACAGGGCCGTGGACATTCTTCAGCGCACCACGCTTGGCTTCCTGCATAACAGAACGCACTGATTTCTGATATCCCTCGAAATCCTGCTCCATAGCGCGGAACACCTTTGCCTTGTTGGCAATCACATCCAACTGGTTTTGGAGTTTCTGCACTTTCTCTGCCAGTTCATCCCGCCGTTTTACGCGGGATTGTTGACGCAAGGTGTATCCTGCAATGCTGTTTTTGTTGGCTGTGACCTCTTCTTGCGCCTGCTGCAAAGCCTTTTGGCTCTGGGACAGTTTATCTTCCGCATCCTGTTCCCGTTCCAAGCCGGACTGCATATCTTCCTTAATCTGGTTGATCCGCAGCACACTCTCTGCCATATTGGCTTCCAGCATTTTGGTATCTGCTTCTTTTGCAGACAGATCACCGATCAAACTCACTTCCCGGGTACGCAGTTCCATGAACTGCCGGGTAAGTCCCTGGGCCTCGGCAGTCATCGCCATCAGTTGTTTCTGCAATGTATCCAGTTGCTGGGTTTTCTCTGCCAGCATACTGTCAATTTCCCCAATCCGGGTGTTGGCCTGCTCCAACTGGACAGTAATGCCGCTGCTGCGGGTCTCCTGGCCCTGCAGATCTTCCTGATTGCGGTGAATATTCTCTTGATTATGTTCAATGGTACTGCGAAGAATGGCGATCTGCCCCTCGATCTGCTGGCGAGTTCCCTCCAACAGAGAGATCTGTTCCCGCAGGGTATCCACAGTGCCGTTCTGCAATCGCAGTTGCACACCCATCTGCTCGGTGGAACGGTACAGTTTTTCCAGTTCCTCGTGGGCCTGCTGCAGCACAAAAGACGCAGAAGCATAATCTTCCTCTGCCTTTTTTGCCTCAGCGGACAGTTTCTCCAGTTTATCCATCCACACAGCCACTTCTATGCCCTGCAGTTCTTCCCGCAACGCCAGATATTTGGTGGCCTTCTCAGACTGGATTCGCAATGGCTCCAACTGCAATTCCAATTCAGAGACCTTATCGCCGATGCGCATCAGGTTATCTTCCGTATGGGCCAGTTTTCGTTCCGTCTCTTCCTTGCGGTGACGGTATTTGGAGATACCGGCTGCTTCCTCAAAGATCTCTCTGCGGTCCGCGCTCTTCAGGGAAAGAATTTCATCAATCCGGCCCTGACCAATATTGGAATAACCCTCTCTGCCAAGACCGGTGTCCATAAACATCTCGTTGATATCCCGCAGTCTGGCAGTCTGCTTGTTGATATAGTATTCACTGTCGCCACTGCGATAATACCGGCGGGTAATCATCACCTCGTCGGAATATT
>JAFXBH010000038.1 GCA_017521875.1 Oscillospiraceae bacterium | reverse complement strand
ACCCGGTGGACACCGGATTCATATTTCAGTCTGGAGTAAGCGCCACGGCCGTTGATCACGAAATCCGCTTCCTTCACGCCGCCCAGTTCCGTCTCATTATAGTTCATCAGTTCCACGCTCCAACCCATTTTCTGGGCGTACATGGTGTACATCCGGAACAGACTGTGGGCAAACAGGGCGCTTTCCTCGCCGCCAACGCCCCCCCGGATCTCCATAATGACGCTCTTGTCGTCGTTGGGGTCTTTGGGCAGCAGTAAGATCTGGAGTTGACTGTGGAGGTCTTCCATGGCCTGCTTGGCCTCCTGGTAGGTCTGCTGGCACAGTTCCTTCATCTCCGGATCTGCCATCAGTTCCTGGGCGTCCTGCAGATCCCTTTGGGCCTGCTTATAGGCACGAAACGCCTCGATAATGGGCTCTAAATCGTTCCGTTCCCGCAAAATGGCAGCGGCCTTTTTCGGGTCGCTGTAAAAATCCGGCTGCTCGGAACGGGCGCACAATTCTTCAAAGCGGCTCTCCACCGCCTGCAATTTATCCAGCATAACATTCTCCTTGGTATAGTTGGGTATATCATACTCCATTTTCCTGTATGCGTCAAATACTTTTGCCGGAAAAACATTGGAAAACGCCCCAAAACACAGAATGTTTCTCTTGCAATTTCCTGTTGTTTGTATTATCTTTAGAATTGGAAAATGAAAGAAAAAGGAGCGCACATATGGATACTCGGAAACATAACGACCTCTATGTTCATAGCGGTTCTTGCGGCCATTTTTATCTGTCTGCCAAGGAGACGCCCGCAGACAAGGATTTTATCTACGGCCATATCAACACCAACTTGACCATTGATTCCAACTACGAGGCAGAATACAAGGGCCACGACATTATGCCCACCGCAGACTTTTTTGAATTCGTCAAAACCGAGGAAACCCCCGACGGCTTTGCCACCGAATACACCATTCCCAAGTGGGATGCCAACATCCGGGAGAATGTCACCCTCGTTCCGGGTATGAATGTACTGGTGCAGAACACAACTTATACCAACAACTCCCAGAAGGATTTTGAACTGTCCGGCGTGGCTTCTGCTCAGGTTTTGGGTATCGGCATCGGCGGCAGCCAGTATTTTGAATCCGACCGGTTTACCGTCCACTACTGCCGTTCCACCTGGTGCTGCGAGGGTCAGTGGCAGTCCAAATCCATGGCCGACTTGGACATCTTCCCCGGCTCCGGCAGAACTTGGGAGATTTCCAAGTTCCATGTTGGCGACAACGGCTCTTTCTCCACCCAGGAATACTACCCCATTATGATCATCGAAGACAAGGAAGAGGGTACGGCCTGGTTCTTTGAGAGTGAGACCCCGGGCAGTTGGTTTATCGAACTGCAGGCCTGCTCCGGCTGGCTGTGTCCTTTCCTGTGCGTAACCGTAGGCGGCGCAAACGAGCGGGAGGGCTTCCGCCACAATCTGAAACCCGGTGAGAGTTACACCACCCAAAACGCCTTTTACGGCATGGTCAAGGGCGGTTTCACCGAGGCGGTCAACCAACTGCTGAAATACAAGCGCGCCACCAGTCTGAAGAATTTCGACGCTCCTGCGGTATGCTACAACGACTTTTTGAACGCCAACTGGGCCGCACCTTCCACACCCCGTATTTTGGAACTGGTCGACGCAGCAGCCGAGGCCGGTTGTGAGTACTTCGTCATCGACGCAGGCTGGTCGGAAATGGGCTCCTGGGTTCCCTTTGGCAAAGAAGTGTTCGGCGAGATGGGATTTGAAGGCGTGATTCAGTACATCAAGGACAAGGGCCTGATTCCCGGCGTTTGGTTTGAATTTGAACACACCACCTTTGATGTGGCCAATCGTTTGGGTATTGACGACTACCTGCTGACCCGCCACGGAAAAGTGGTCTGCGACCACAGACCCAAGGTGAATATGCGTTCCGAAGCCACCCGGAAATACCTGAAAGAACGGGTCAAGTATGTGTACGATCTGGGCGTTCGGTTCATCAAAAACGACCACAACAACAGCGAAAAGATGGGCAGCACCTATTACGGCGAATGTCCTTCCGAAGGTACGCTGCAGAATGTTCTGGCAGCCGCCAGTTTCCTTGACGAAATCCAAGCCGAATTCCCCGGTTTGGTGATCGAAAACTGCTGCGCCGGCGGCGGCAGAGCCACCCACGGTATGCTGAAACACTGCTATCTCCAGTCTTACTCTGACCAGGAAAACTACCGGCTGGCTCCCTCGATTGTGGTCGGTCTGTCTGCCTGTATCCCTCCGGAAAAGATGGGCATTTGGTCCTCTCCTTACCCCCTGCTGTGCCACCTGCTGCCCGATGTGCCTGAGACAGAAAAAGTTCTCCCCCAGGAGATTATCGACCGGGCAAAGGACGGCGAGGAGACCGCCTACAATATGGTTACCTCTATGATGGGTCTTATGTATCTGGCAGGCAAGATCTGCCACGCAGACGATTTGAACAAATCCCTCATCCGGGATGCCATTGCCGTATACAAGTCCTACCGGCACATCATGAACACCGCAGAACCTGTGTTCCTGCTGCCTATGCGGCACATCACCGACAAGACCTACAACGCCTACGGTCTGAAAGACCCGGCAACCGGCGATCTTTTGCTGGCGGTATGGAATCTGGAAACCGGCAAGTTTACATTAGATCTGGAAAAATACGGCTACAAAACCGCTGAACTGCTCTATCCCTCTGCTTTGGGTGGCGTAAAGTGGAAATTCAACGGAAAGCAGATGCAATTTACCTTTGCAAAGGATTATTCTGCCCGGCTCTTCCGGCTGAAAAAATAAACAAAAAACACGGCACAGTCTGAGACTGTGCCGTGTACTTTTATTTCTCCTCTTCGGGAACAAAATCCAAGGTCAGGGATTTGACATTTGTCTTCATCTGGATATACCGGACACCGGCTGCATCCAGCATCCGCTTGGAAGCCAGGGTGGTGGGGGTGGTAGCGTACTTGTCAGACAAATAGTAGACTTCCCGGA
Organism: Oscillospiraceae bacterium; assembly: GCA_017521875.1. Classification (GTDB taxonomy): domain Bacteria; phylum Bacillota; class Clostridia; order Oscillospirales; family Oscillospiraceae; genus Faecousia. The sequence continues at coordinate 3,288 of JAFXBH010000038.1, read as the reverse complement.
CACCGCTTTGGATAATGGCCTTGGCGCATTCATTGCAGGGAAACAGCGCCACATACAACCGGCTGCCCCGCAGATCCCGGCCGTTGGCATTCAAAATGGCGTTGAGTTCCGCGTGGACCACATAGGGATACTTGGTCTCTTCGCCGGTTCTGTCCCAAGGAAATTCGTCATCACTGCAGCCCTTGGGCATACCGTTGTAGCCGGTGGAGATGATAATGTTGTCCGGCGATACGATGCAAGCGCCCACTTGGGTGCTGGGGTCTTTGCTGCGACGGGCAGCCAGCAGGGCGATGCCCATAAAATATTCGTCCCAACTGATATAATCTTGTCTTTTCATAGAGAAAACCCCCTGTTTTGATAGGCTTAGCATACCAAAAACAGGGGGATTTGTCAATCATAGACATACAGATTGTCATTGCCGGAGGCGTGGTGACGCGGCAATCTCGCCCCCTTGTCATTGCGAGGGCGTAAGCCCGTGGCAATCTCGCCCCCTTGGCATTGCGAGGGCGTAAGCCCGTGGCAATCTAAAGTCGGCAGTATAGATTCCCACGGCTTGCATAGCAAGCCTCGGAATGACAAAGAAACAGTAGAGATTCCCACGCCAGTCTGCGGACTGGCTCGGAATGACAGTGTAGGTGCCGTGTTTTCACAGGCTCGGAATGACAAGGAAACGCAACAGATTCCCACGGCTTACTCCACAAGCCGTGGGAATGACAACTGCATCACGCTTTTTTCCGGGTCAGCAGCAGGGCAACAGCCACGGCGGTGATGCCGCCCACCAATTTCCCCACGATCATTGCCGGGAGCATCCTGGGGGCAAACCCGGCGGTGAAGCCCATATGATCACCGAATACGAACGCTGCGCTGACCGCAAAGGCCACATTCACCACTTTGCCCCGGGCATCCATCTCCTTTACCCGTTCAAAGGTGGCGATGGAATTGGCCAGGGTGGCAATCAGTCCCCCGGCGGCCACATCGTTGATGCCTAAGGTTTTTCCCAGTTTCATTAAAGGTTTCTGCAGCAGTTTTGTCACCACATGCACCAAAGGGAATGCACCGGCCAGCACCACGGCGATAGCCCCTACGGTGGCAAATCCTTCACTTAAAGGCGCCATACCGGGAATGACGGCAAACCCGGTCAGTTCTTCCACAATGGCCGCGGCCAGACCCAGAGTGATGAGAATGATCACGCCTTTGCCGAAGATATCAAACCCTTTGATCATAGCCCTTTCCGCAAACACCAAGCCTAAGGCAATCAGGCCGCCGATGAGCACAATGGGGATCAGATTCCGCAGTACCATCCCTAAGGGAAATCCTGCCACCAGTCCACCCACCAGTAACCCTGCGGGAATGGTGACGATGCCGGCCAGAATGCCTTTTGCCATGGCAGGCCGGTCTTCCTCTTTCAAAATGCCCAAGGCCACGGGAATGGTGAACACGATGGTTGCTCCCAGCATACTGCCGCACAGGACGCCGCCCATTAACGCTGCATCCGGGTCGGTGGTCATCTGCTGGGCCAGCGGGCCGCCGCCCATATCGCAGGCTAAAATCGTGCCGGCAAACATAGCCGGGTCTGCTCCCAAAAACCGGTACACCGGTACGACCACCGGATTCAGCACTTTCGCCAGTACCGGGGCAAGGGAGATAATGCCCAGCATCGCCAGCGCCAGCGTACCCATGGCCAAAATGCCCTCCTCAAAGGGGTGACCCAGACCGAATCGGTTGCCCAAAATCCGGTCGATGGCGCCTAAGGCGGCAAATACGGCCATTATATAAATGAGTATCTCATGAGCGGACATGGTGTTCCTCCGTATCCACGATGGCCACCACGGCCGCGTCTACCGGGGACTCCATACAGAATTTGCTGGCCACCGTGCCGGTCACCAGCAGTACCTTGTCTCCTTTGCCGGCGCCTACCTGGTCAGCCGCCACCACAGGGCCCATCATGGTATCTACCACCAAAAATGTTTGTCCTTGCAGGCATTGGGCCTTCCGGGTGGACCAAACAGACCCGGTAACTGTTCCGATTTTCATAACTACCTCCCAAATGATTCGGTTACTTTGCAAACGCCTCCCCTGTGTAAGGGGAGGTGTCGCGGTAAATTACCGCGACGGAGGGGTTGTTACAATCCCCCACCGCTTCGCGGAGCCCCCTTTACACAAGGGGGCCTTGTTAACTTTCCAATATCTCCTTTGCCAATGGCGTTAGTACCGCCCCGGGGGCGGGTTGCCGTCCGGCGGCTTTCAAGGCTCTTGCCTCCTGGGCGGTGATCAGCCGTTTTTGTCCCCCGTCGGTGAATACGATACCCAAATTTTTCATATTCCGGCGGCTGGTGGCAAGTGCAGTACTTAAGGCCCGATTCTTGGGCGCTTGGGGGAATCCGGGGGTATAGCACACCACAGTTTTGCCTTCTGCCAGGGCGGAAAGCACCTGCTCATTGGCAAAGCACAGGGCTTGTCCCAAGGTCAGCGAGCCGATCACAACCCCGTCGTAAGGGGGATTATTTTCATAGGTAAATCCCAGATCACAGCCGGGTTTTTCCCCGATCAACAGTCCTCGCACTTGACAATCCTCCCCAAATCTCCGTTTTGAAAACCGCAGGCGTTGGCCTCGTCATAATCCAAATGCACCCGGGTCTGAAACTGGGGGCTGACCCGCACCACCACATCGTCAAAAATCAGCGGCCGACCGGTGTAGGTCTGCAGGCGCACCACCTGCTTGTCCCGCACCCCGAATTTGATAGCGTCTTCCGGGGTAATGTGAATGTGCCGTTGCGCCACGATCACACCCCGGGGCAACGCCACTGTCCCCATCGGCCCTACCAATGTAGCCCCGGGGGTGTCGGCAATGTGACCGGACTGGCGCACCGGGGCGGAAATGCCCAAGGTTCTGGCGTCCGTCATAGACAGTTCCACCTGTCCGTCGGGGCGCTCCGGCCCAAGGACTGCCACATTAGCAAATTCCCCTTTCGGCCCTTTCACCGTTACCCGCTCATTGGCCAAATACTGCCCCGGTTGGGATAAATCCCGTTTGGGCGTCAGGCCGTGGCCGAACAGGGCGTGGGCTTGGGCCTTGGTTACATGGACATGGCGGCCGGAGGCCTCCAGTTCGATAAAAATACGGTGAAGCACCGCATCTGTTAGGTTTACATAATCCACAACATTCCTCCTCCGCTCCATTGTCATTCCGAGGCTTGCTATGCAAGCCGTGGGAATCTGTAATGCTTCCTTGTCATTCCGAGCCAGTCCGCAGACTGGTGTGGGAATCTGTAATGCTTCCTTGTCATT
>JAFXBH010000037.1 GCA_017521875.1 Oscillospiraceae bacterium | reverse complement strand
TGTGGATACCGTTACGCTCGGTGTAGATGTAGGGGGCCATTTTGGGATTCCAGCGGCGGGTCTGGTGACCGAAGTGCACGCCGGCTTCCAGCAGACTTTTCATAGATACGACAGACATAGTTTTTTTCTCCTTTTGTTTTGTCCTCCACCCCGTTCATTCCGTGCCGCCCGTCCTTGCGGACACGGGAGCGACAGGTCCCCGGGTGTGTGGTTTGAATACTACGGAAAATTTCCGTGCCGAATTATTATATAAGAAGTATGCCCGTTTTGCAAGTGTTTTTTTCTTATTTTTCATATTTTTTCCAATATTTTTTGGCAAAACAGGATGTTGTTATCACAAACCAAAACAGACCCAAGATATAGCATAAAAGGGTGGATAAAAAATCCACCCACAGTCTCTTTTGTCATTGCCACGCCTGCAACAGCAGGCGTGGCAATCTCTTGGGGAGACGCCATACTTTCTCACCGGCGAGAAAGTATGCAAAGAGCCGCCGGGACCTCCCGTATGGTCCCGGACCCCCTTTAGAATCCCCACCGCCGCGGAAGAAAAATCAGGGGAAATCAAAACATCAACTTCGGTCGTGGGCGCAAGACCCGGCAGTCTTCCGGTTTGATGTCTACCAATACGATGTCCGGCCCGATGCGGCAGATGCAATTCCACGGAATTACGAAATCATCTCTGGGAGGGCCGAGACCGCCCATTTTGCACCGTCCCGGCACCACGATGGCGCTGACCTCCCCGTTGGGCAACCCAATAATCACATCGTGAATCATTCCCAGCCGCCGTCCGTCGCTGATGCAGATAACTTCCTTACAATGCAGATCTGTAAACTTGGCCGACATATACCCACCCCCATAGTTTTGGTACAGTCTATGCGGATATCAGGGGGAGTAGAACATTTTATAATGGAAAATTGAAAATTGAAAATTATTGTATCGCTTACAGCGATGATTTTAAAATCCGTCGGCAAAGCCGACACATCCATTGTCCATTTTCAATTATCAATTATCCATTAAGAAATGCTGAAGGACTTTCGCATAGACCTGATGGCGCCTTTTTCCAGCCGGGAGACCTGTGCCTGGGAAATTCCCAGTGTGTTAGCCACTTCGGTCTGGGTTTTGCCGTCGTAAAACCGCAGAGAGAGGATCTGTTTTTCCCGCTCTCCCAATGCGCGAAAGGCGGACTGCAGACACAGTTGGTCGATCCACGCGCCCTCGGTGTTCCGGGTGTCTTTCACCTGATCCAGAATGGTCAGCGGGTCGCCTCCTTCGGCGTATACCGGGTCATACAGACTCACCGGAGCGCAGACGGCGTCCAGCGCCTCGGCCACATCGCTCTCCGGCAAAGAGAGGGCCTGGGCCACCTCGGCATTGGTGGGATCCCGGCCCAGATCCGAAACCATAGCCTCTTTGCATTGCAGTACCCGGTATGCCACATCCCGCAGAGACCGGGACACCCGAATGGCGGAATTGTCCCGCAGATACCGCCGTACTTCCCCTGCGATCATCGGCACGCCGTAAGTGGAAAACCGGACGCCCTTGGTGGGGTCAAAGTTGGCAATGGCCTTCATCAGGCCGATGCACCCTACCTGAAACAGGTCGTCGGGACTTTCGCCCCGTTTTTCAAATCGTTGGATCACCGACAACACCAATCGCAAATTTCCCTCGATCAAGGTCTGTCGGGCGATGGGGTCGCCCTGTTTTGCCTGCAAAAGCAGGGCATCCATCTGGGTCTGGGACAACACTTTCAGTTTTGCGGTGTTCACACCGCAGATCTCTACCTTTCCCTGCATACACCCTCCTGAAAATGAAGATGTTACCAGTATCTCCCGGGCACAAAAATTCATACGGAAAGAAAGTTTGTGAAAAACGCACAAAAGTTTTTGACGAAGAATGGAGCGGTGATGGCATTTTCGGACCGACTCCAAAAAAGAGGAAACTTTTTGCCGGTTTTTGGGAGAAAAAACAGGGGGTTCAAATGGCAACATAATTCTAAATATTCTGTGTTTTTTCACCCGGTATACACACCGGTATTCACAGGTCAGGGAGGGTTGAAACTGGGAAATATTCGGAAAATGCCCCGTAAATTCCTGAGTTTTCCCCATTGTCCACAGTTTTTTCCACAGATGGGGGCAATCAGCCGGCGTATCCAAAATGGTTTACATAAGCACTTTCGGCAACCTTTGACTTTTTTTATCAATTTGCATTTTCTACATTTTGACAGTCAAAAATTTTCAGTGAAAAAATTTCCTCTTGACAGAGAAAAATTTTTGTGTGCGGAAATTTTATCCCCCATCGGAAACGCTATATATTGTGTGCCGATAAAAACATAACCACTAATTATATATTTTTTCAAAATCAACGGAAAAAACAGGGAAAATTTTTGAAAAAGGTATTGATTTTATGGAAATTAGCCGCTATAATTGGACAGTGCATGAGCAAATACGAAACAGGAGGTGTAACAATGCCCAACATTAAGTCCTCTAAGAAGGATGTCATTTCTTCCAAGATTGCTTACGAGAAGAATAAGGCTAACAAGACTGCTTTGAAGACTGTCGTTAAGAAGTTCGAAGCCGCTCTGGAGACCGGTGACAAGACTGCTGCCCAGGCTGCATACAAGTTGGCAGTGAAGGCTGTTGACCAGGGTGTCAACAAGGGTATCCTGAACAAGAATACCGCTGCCCGTAAGAAGAGCAGTATGACACTGAAGTTGAACAAACTGGCCTAAGTTATTGACTTCTCTGAAAATATCTCCCTCCTGACTTTCTCGGAGGGAGTTTTTTCATATATTGACAGCGGATATTTAGGAGCGTCATACTTTCTTATGCCGATAAGAAAGTACCGCCCCCGGCAGGGAGTTTGCCGACCGGTGATTTTGTATACTACAGAACAAACTACAATTTTTAATTTTCAATTTTCAATTCTTGTGCTATACTTTATAGTAAGATAATCCAAAACCGGAGGAGGTGACACCGTGGCGAAACTTTCTGACCCCATTACCATATTAAAAGGCATCGGCCCCACCAAGGCCAAGCAATTTGCGACCCTGAATATTTTTACTTTGGAAGATCTGATCTGCCATTTCCCCCGGGGCTATGAGGACCGGACGAAGATCGTTCCCATTGAAAAGTTGGAAGTGGATGTTCCCGCTTGTTTTAAGGCCATGGTGATGAACACCCCCAGAACCAGCCATATCCGGAAGGGTTTGGATATTACCAAGGTGCAGGTGGCGGATCATACCGCCCGGCTGACTTTGACTTTCTTCAATCAAAAATTTACCGCTGATCAACTGCAGTACGGCAAGGAGTATATTTTCTACGGGGCGGTGTCGGGAGATTTTATCGGCTACAATATGACATCCCCGGTGTTTGAATCGTTGGATAGCCCTCCGGTGACCACCCGGCGGGTGCTGCCGGTGTATCCGTTGACGGCGGGACTTTCCAATGCTGCGGTGGTGAAGGCGGTGGCACAAGCCTTGGCCATTTGCGACCCGCCCCGGGAGATCATTCCGGAGCAGGTGCGGCAGGAATTTGGTATCCTGCCGGCAGACAGAGCCTATTACGCCATTCACCAGCCTGCCTCTATGGAGGAGGCGGAGATGGCCAAAAAACGGCTGATTTTCGAGGAGTTTTTCGTGTTTTCCGCAGGCCTTTCCCTGATGCGGGCCGCCCGGGCGCTGAAGAAAGCCCCGGCGTATGAAAAAACGGATTTGACCCAGTTTTATAATGTGTTGCCCTTTACCCTCACCGGGGCGCAAAACAGAGCCATCGCAGAAATTGCCGCCGATCTGCGTCGTGGCGCGCCGATGAATCGGCTGGTGCAGGGAGATGTGGGCAGCGGCAAGACCATGGTGGCCGCCGCCGCGGCCTATATGGCCATTCAAAACGGCCATCAGGCGGCAATGATGGCGCCCACGGAGATATTGGCGGAGCAGCATTTTGCGTCATTATCCAAATTGCTCACCCCTTTGGGCATCGCGGTGGAACTGCTCACCGGTTCTCAGACGGTGAAGCAAAAACGCGTTGCCCGGGAGCGGATCGAAAGTGGACAGGCCCAACTGGTGGTGGGTACCCACGCGCTGGTGTCGGAAGCCACGGTATTTGCCGATTTGGGATTGGTGATCACCGATGAGCAGCACCGGTTTGGCGTTTCTCAGCGGGCGGCGCTGACAGGCAAGGGGCAAGACCCCCATTTGCTGGTGATGTCTGCCACCCCCATTCCCAGAACTTTGGCGCTGCTGCTGTACGGAGATCTGGAGGTCTCCATTTTAGACGAACTGCCCCCCGGCAGAGAGCCGGTGGATACATTCCTGGTGGATGAAAGTTACCGGGCAAGAATCAACGCCTTTATCCGCAAGCATGTGTCCGAAGGCCATCAGTGCTTTGTGGTTTGCCCTGCGGTGGAAGAAAATGAGGGTTTGGACATCAAAGCCGCGGAAGTGTGGGCAGAAACCCTGAAGCAAAAGGTGTTTCCCGACCTGCGGATCGCTCTGCTCCACGGCCAGATGAAGGGGGCGGAAAAGGAATCCGTTATGGGAGATTTTGCCCGGGGAGATGCGGATGTGCTGGTGGCCACCACGGTGATCGAGGTGGGCGTGGATGTTCCCAACGCCACATTGATGGTAGTGGAAGATGCAGACCGCTTTGGCCTGTCTCAACTCCATCAGTTGCGTGGCCGGGTGGGTCGCGGCAAGGCGAAAAGTTACTGTGTGCTGTTCTCAAATAATAAAAATCCCGAGACCCGGCAGCGGCTGCAAGCCCTGTGCAAGACCACCGACGGTTTCCAAATTGCAGAAGAAGACCTGCGACTCCGTGGCCCGGGAGATTTCTTCGGGGCAAGGCAGTCGGGACTGCCTGCTTTCCGGGTGGCCAATTTAAGTGTGGATTTACAAACCCTGAAAGCCGCCCAACAGGCGTCGGCTAAGTGGATTGACAGTTCCGGCACGGCCAACACCCCGGAATCGGAAGCCCTGCGCCAGCGGATTGCCGGCCTGTTCGCCCGCACCGACGGCACGATGAATTAACATATTTGCCATTCCGAGCCGGCTTGCTTTCGTGGTATGGAAGGTCTCTTTCGTTGTCATTCCGAGCCAGTCCGCAGACTGGCGTGGGAATCTGTTGTGTTTTGTTGTTATTCCGAGCCGGTGCTCACACTGGTGTGGGAATCTATTGTGCCGACTTTAGATTGCCACGTCGCTACGCTCCTCGCAATGACAAAGGTGCGAGATTGCCACGGGCTGACGCCCTGACAACGACAATGATGGATAATAGAAAGGAGCGCTTATGAAAAAATCATGGATTTACGCCATTTGGGGCGTGTTATATGCTTTATGCGTGGGGCTGGGTTTTTTGCCGGAGACCACAGGGTTTGCCAAAGCCATCCTGGTGGGAGTGGGCGTTTTGTTCTTCCTGCCGCCGTTCTGGCTTTGGTGGCAGGCAAAAAAAGAGAGCAACCGCAAAACATTTCTGGTTTTGCGATTGCTCAGTATTGCCAGTTTGGTTCTGACTTTGATTCTGCTGGTGCTGAATGTGCTTTCGGTGAATTTTTCCGCCCATACGGGACTGGTTCTGTATGTGTTGCTGACCATGTTCTCCGCGCCTATGATTTGCATCCAATATTGGGCGGTAAGCCTGTTTCTGTGGGCTTGCCTGCTGATGCTCAGTCTGAAATCCGGTCGAAAGTGATCACCAGGTAATAAGTGCCTTGGCGGTGTTCCGCCAGGGCATTTTCTATGCCCGTTTTAATGTTCTTTTCCTGCCCGGCCAAAGCATGGGGCATGGCGATGTCAAAAATCAGGTTGGTGTGTCCGGCGCCTTTCACCATACGGAAATCGTGAAGGGAAAGCCGGGGGTCTATCTCTGTGAGATATCCGCTGACCTCCTGCCGTAATTCGTCCAGGACTGCATCGCCCACCACCACCGGATCGTAGTGGATCACCAGGTGGACACCCAGTTCCTGCAGACATTTCCGCTCTAAGTCGTCGATCAGTTCGTGGCACCAAAGGGGATCTGCCCCCTGGTCCATCTCCACATGAAGACTGCCAAACCGCTGGCCGGGGCCGTAATCGTGAACCATCAGGTCGTGGAAACCCAGCACAGCCGGCTCGCTTTTCATCAGGTCGACGATTTGGTTTTGCAGTTCCGGGCTGGCGGACTCGCCCAGCAGAGGACTGATGGTCTCTTTTGCCAAAGTGATGCCGCTGTACAGAATGAAAAGCGCCACCGCAAGACCCATATAGCCGTCAATTTTCCAATTTGTAAAATGTTCCACGACAGCGGCAATCAGCACCGCGCCGGTGGAAATGGCGTCGTTCCGACTGTCTGCGGCGGTGGCCATCAGGGTGGCGGAATCAATGGATTTTCCCAGGGTTTTATTAAACAGAGAGAGCCACAGTTTGATGAGAATCGACCCGGCCAACACGATCACCAGGGGAATGGAAAATTGGGAATCGGCAGGGTTGAAAATTTTGGTGACAGAGGATTTTCCCAGTTCAAAACCGATCACCACGATCATGGCCGCTACTGCCAGACCGGACAGGTATTCATACCGGGCGTGACCGTAAGGGTGATCGCTGTCAGCGGGTTTTTCCGCCAGTTTGAAACCGACCAGCGTCACTACCGCGCTGGTGGCGTCGGACAGGTTATTCATAGCGTCGGCGGTGATAGACAAGAATCCGGACAAGGTACCAATCAGCAGTTTTCCGCCAAACAGAAGCAAATTGCACACAATTCCCACCACGCCGGACAACCGACCCACCGCAGCCCGGTACTTTGGGGCAGTGGCAGGGGTATCCTTGGGCAGGCAAATTTTTTGCAGCAGTTTTGTCATGAAAAACCCTCCAAAATCGAAAAACTTTAAACAAAAACAGAAATTCTACTGCCGGTAGAGTTGAAAAATCTACTATCCGGGGCGGTAAAAAACCAAAAATCCAACTTCGGTGGCTGGAATGACAGACTAATTTCCGTTACAATCAGGGTACAATCTATATTATAAGATGGAAGGGTCTTCCTGTCCAGTATTTTTAAGGAGATAATCTATGGCATACCGTATTGTGACCGACACCTGTTGCGACTTTCCCGCAAATATGTATGAAGAACTGAACCTTTCTGTGGTGGCCCTCAGCGTCAACTACAAGGGACAGTCTGTGAATCAGTATACCGAACAATGGCTGCGGGAGATGTTTGACGGCCTGCGCAGCGGCGAAGAAGCCACCACCTCTGCCGCCAATCCCCAGGATTGGCAGGATGTGATTGAGCCAATTCTGCAAAATGGAGAAGATGCACTGATACTGACATTCTCCTCCGGACTGTCCACTACTTACCAGTCTGCAGTGATCGCCGCAGGCGATCTGATGGAGCAGTATCCCGATCGAAAAGTGCATGTGGTGGATACCCTCTGCGCCTCCTTGGGTCAGGGTTTGTTTGTGTACTACGCCTGTCAGAAGCGGGATGCAGGACTTTCTCTGGAAGAACTGACCCAGTGGTGCGAAGACCACAAGCAGAATCTCTGCCACTGGTTTACCGTGGACGATCTGATGTACCTGAAGCGGGGCGGCCGGATCAGCGCGGCTACCGCGTTGGTGGGCACTATGCTGCAGATCAAACCGGTACTCCACGCCGACGAAAACGGCAAACTGGTGAATATGTCCAAGGCCCGCGGCCGCAAGGCCTCCATTCAGGCGCTGGCCAAGAAGATGGAGGAGTTGGGTCTTCCCGGAGAAAATGAAACGGTGTTTATTTGCCATGGCGACTGCTTGGAAGACGCCCAATACCTGGAATCCCTGGTGAAGGAAAAGTACGGCGTGAAAAATGTACTGATCTATTATGTAGGTGCGGTAATCGGCTCTCACTCCGGCCCCGGCACACTGGCGCTGTTCTTCTTAGGTGAACATAGATAAAAAGATCCCCGGCAGACAACCGTCTGCCGGGGTTTACTGCATTATTCACAGGATTCGTCTGTCGAAAAGAGTCCTAAAATCTCATCGGCTGACACATTATATTTCTGGCATATCTTTTTCAAATACCGAACGGGGAACTTGTTGACACCGTTTTCATATCTCGACCACTGTCTCTGGTCTATACCAATGCTCTCTGCAACTTCTCTTTGCGAAAGATTGCGTTTATCTCGAAATTCTTTTAGATAAATTTTCATAGTATTATTTCCTTTTGGTTAGATTGGTTACTTATATGCTACTACACAAGAATAGTGTTGACAAACGGCAAATCTGTAGTAGAATAATACTATTAAATTTACTTTATCTAACAAAAAGGAGTAAAATCTATGGATACATATAGAATGAAACTTCGTGCGTACTTAGACCAAAATCCGATGGGCTATACCGATGGGGATTCTCTTTTGGAGGAATTGCACTGGTGTTATACGGAAGCAAATACTTTAGAAAATCCGGAATTGCGGAGACGGTTTCAGGAACTGTACTACAGTTTGCCGGAGTTGTCGGAGGATAAATTTGATTATGTGTTTTCTGTTGTGTGCGGTCTTTCCGTTCAGCAGGAAAAACTTGCGTTTCAGGCAGGTGTGAAAACCGGTTTTCGTCTGGCTGCTGAATTGTTGGAATGACCTGCTAACGCAAAAAGCCTTCCCTCTTAGGGGAAGGCTTTTTGGATGGTTATTGACCGTCTCTATAAATATTTTATATAATTGGGGTGTTACAAACTGAATACCACGGTGAGAATTGCAAACAGAATGATGGTCAGCAATGTCAGCGCAGAGAGCGCCGAGGAGATCTGCACCCGTTCTGCCGGTTCGTCGGCAAATACCGGGATCACATAAGGAGGCGGCAGGATCATCATTAAAAGCGCCGCGCCTTCAAAAATCATACCCCCCAGCAGGTTGCGGTTGATCACCACCAACAGGCCGTAGACCAAAGCCAAAACACCCAGCCGCATTGCCATCAAGCCTGCGGTCTTTTTCCAGGGGATCTCCTTGGGAACTAAGTCGTAACCCACGGTCAGCAAAATCACCATACCGGTGGGGGCGGAGATGAAGTCGGTAATGCCGTCGAATACGCCGCTGACACCCCAAGTGCCCATGGCCTTGTACAGACCGGTGGCGCCGATGATCACGCCGAAGAACACCGCCCACAAAATGGGTGTGGTGATCAGGTCTTTGCCAATGGCTTTCCAGTCGGTTTTGCCGCTGAGAAGAATTTTATACAGGGTAAAGACGAACAGGGTGTGGCCGATGTCCAGCATGGCAAAGCCGGACACGCTTTTGTCCGGAAACAGCAGTACAAACAGGGCATAACCCAGCATACCCGCTTCAAAACCGGAGGCCAAAAAAGGCGCAAGCCGGCTCTGAATACGGAACAGCCGCACCACCAAAAAGCCCAAAGCCAAGGCCACACAGCACAAAAGGAACATCACCACAGGCATTGCGATGGTGGAAAGACTGTATTCTGCGGTGGCAAATGCGCTAAGCAGTACCGCCGGCAGGGTCAGGTTGACCACCACTTTTTTCAAAGTATCCACACCTTCCCGGGTGAGGAAACCGATGCGGCGGCACAACATACCCAGCGCCAGGGCAAGAAACACCGGCAGGGCGGTTTGAATTACAGAAATCACTGTCTGCATATCTTACTTAATAACACCCTTTTGCAGAATGATGTTGGCGTAGATAGCGGTCTCGCCGGTCTGCAGAATGCAGTAGCAGTCCTTGGCTTCGTCGTAGAACTTGAAGCGGTCAATGTTGCCAACGGCTTCTGCGCCACGGGCATCGTGCTTGGCGATAATGGCCTTGTACTCGTCCCATACGGGGATCACCAGATCCTTGTCGCAGTCCATTTTTTCCATCAGAATGGCAGGTTTTTCTACATAGGTGTCCAGGGGGAATACCTGCAAAATAGCGTCTAAGATTTCGGGAACGCCGTGGCCGTCAGCCCGCAGGAAGATGGCGTTCTTGGCCTTGGCCATAGATGCGCCGGGGAAATTGCCGTCGCCGATGCAGATGCGGTCGCTGTGACCCATTTCGGCCAGTACTTTCAGCAGTTCGGGAGAAAGAATGGAAGGGATGTTTTTCAGCATAGTAAAATGACCTCCGTAATGAATTCTATAATAAATGTGTCGTTGCCAGGAGCGCAGCCCGTGGCTATCTCGCCCCCTGTGTCATTGCGAGGAGCCGTAGGCGACGTGGCAATCTAAAGCCGGCATTCTAGATTCCCACACCAGTGTGAGCACTGGTTCGGAATGACAAGGAAACAGTGAAGATT
>JAFXBH010000036.1 GCA_017521875.1 Oscillospiraceae bacterium | reverse complement strand
GATATTGACGGACTCTACACCGCGGATCCTCACAAAGATCCCAATGCCAAATTAATTCAGGTAGCACACCGAATCGACGATAAAATCCTTTCTCTTGCCGGCGGCAGCGGAAGCAACCTGGGCACCGGCGGCATGGTTACCAAACTGGAGGCTGCAAAGATCTGTTTAAATTGCGGCTGCGATATGATAATTACCAACGGAAATACACCTGCTAATCTATACGATATTGTTGATGGCAAATCTGTTGGCACCACATTTACAGGTAAAGATTATGCTTAATATGTTACAGGCTGCAAAAGCAGCAAAATCAGAAATTTCTCAACTCAATACTGCAGAAAAAAACGCCGCATTATGCGCTATGGCAGATGCTTTGATTCATAATCAAGATTCCATTCTTGCCGCAAACAGATTAGATTTAGCCGATGCAGCAAATACCATATCTACCGTTATGCAAGACAGATTGCGTTTAACCGAAGAGCGGATTGAGGGTATGGCCAAGGGATTGCGGGATGTGGCAAAACTTCCCGATCCAGTCGGTCACAAACTGGATGAATACACCCGAGAAGATGGGCTTCGTATTTGCAAAGTTTCCTGTCCTATTGGTGTTGTGGCAATCATTTATGAAAGCCGCCCAAATGTAACCAGCGATGCTGCAGGGCTTGCGCTGAAGAGCGGTAATGTCTGTATTCTCCGCGGCGGAAAAGAAGCCTTCCGTTCTGCCAGTGCGATTGTAGAGGCCCTGCGTTCCGGATTAAAGGCCGTAAACATTAACGAGAACGCCATCAATCTTGTAACAGACACTACCCGGGAAAGTGCAACGCAGTTAATGAAAGCACAGGGGTATGTGGATTTGCTGATACCTCGTGGCGGCGCTGGGCTGATTAATGCCTGTGTGCAAAACGCCACTGTTCCCTGCATTGCAACCGGAACCGGCATATGTCATATCTATGTAGAAAAATCCGCTGATTTTTCTATGGCGCTGGACATTATTGAAAATGCAAAAACCAGTCGTCCCAGTGTATGTAACGCAGAGGAAGTTCTGATTGTTGATAAAGCGATTGCAGATGCATTTCTCCCTCTTGTACACAAGAGATTGGTCATAGACCGAAACAATCCTGTGGAACTTCGCTTGGACGAGTATGCTGCAAAAATCATTTCCGGCACTCCCGCCGGTCCTGCAGATTTCGATACGGAATTTTTGGACTATATCCTGGCAGTCAAGTGCGTTGATGGCTTAGAGGAAGCCATTGCTCATATCGCTGCCCACTCCACCGGACACAGTGAAGCCATTATCACGCAGAATGAGATCGCAAAAACTACATTTACTGCTTGTGTAGACAGTGCTGCCGTATATGTGAACGCATCCACTCGTTTTACCGATGGCGGTGAATTTGGTCTCGGCTGCGAAATGGGTATTTCCACACAAAAACTTCACGCAAGAGGTCCTATAGGCCTGCGAGAACTTACCAGTTACAAATATATTATTGATGGCAATGGTCACATCAGATAGAGGTATTATATGAAATATGGATTTATTGGCTGCGGCAATATGGGTGGGTCTATTGCCAGAGCATTATCAATCAGCACAAAAGATATTATCCTAGCTGACCCAACCGAAAAAGCATCTATTCTTGCACAGGAATTAGGCTGCTTCACAGGAGATAACAAAACCGTTGTAAGTACTTGCGATTGTGTATTTCTTGCTGTAAAGCCTCAAGTTATGGCCGATGTATTGGCGCCTTTGCAACCTCTTTTTGCAAAACACAAACCTTTGGTCGTATCAATGGCAGCAGGTATTACTGTTGATAAGATTAAGAATTTGATAGGCGCATCCCTGCCAATCATTCGGATTATGCCTAATACCCCTGTGGCTGTTTGTTCTGGAATGATTTTATATTGTCATAACTCCCTCGTTGACGACAAAATGTTAAATACTTTCCTGAAAGATGCTGCTCCCTGCGGACAGTGGGATCTGCTAGAAGAAGAGTTGATTGATGCTGCTGGTGTGGTCTCCGGATCTGGCCCTGCTTATATGTATATGTTTATGGATGCATTGGCTGAAGGGGCTGTGGCCTGCGGTGTGCCGAAGGATAAAGCGCTTGCTTATGCAGCCGCTACAATGATCGGTGCTGCAAAAATGGTACAACAAGACAGTAGAACGCCTGTGGAACTAAAGAATGCCGTCTGTTCACCCGGTGGCAGCACCCTTGCTGGTGTTAAAGTATTAGATGATGGTTTATTTGATCAGACAGTTGCGGACT
>JAFXBH010000035.1 GCA_017521875.1 Oscillospiraceae bacterium | reverse complement strand
TTTATGTCTCCAATGAGGCATTCCGTATAGAGCCGTTGCTGGTGACACCGGCAGTTGCCGCGCCGATGCTCCTTGTGCTGCTGATTCACTTGCTTATTAAGTACAGAGAGCCACCCAAACCTACCCAGCAAAAGAAAAAAGAGGAAGGAGAAACAGACCATGGGTCGTAAAATGATAACCTTATGTGTGACAGTATTCTTAATTCTGACCTGTTCGCTGACGGTTTTTGCGCAAGATTTTGACGCCCAAAAAACCGGATCTGTTTCTGTAACTCTGACGGAACAACACAAAAAAGAGCCAATCGTCGGTGCAGAACTCAGCGTGTACTATGTGGCAACCGTTCATAAGGATATGAACGGAAAGTTGAATTACGCGTACACCGACGCCTTTGAAAATTCCGGAATTGACATAGCCGATCCATCCCTTGCCGCAAAATTGGATACATTTGTTTTGGAAAACAATATATCCTCTGCCAAAATAACCACCAACGAGAATGGAACAGCCACCTGCAAAGATCTTGCATTGGGCTTGTATTTTATCAGACAGGTGAGTGCCGTGGAGGGATTTGCACCCTGTACGCCGTTTATGGTGACGGTGCCCGGTATGAACGCTGATGGCTATGTGTACGAGGTGAATGCTTCACCCAAAACAGAGGTTGCACGGCTCACTTCCATCACGATCAAAAAAGTGTGGAACACTGACGCATCCACTGAGGCAGCGGATCGTGTAACAGTACAACTTCTGCAAAATGGCAATGTCATCAAAACAGCGATCCTGAATGCGAAAAACAATTGGCAGGTAACCTACTCCGGCATGCCGGAAAGCGATGCTTACACCGTTCGGGAAGTTGACATTCCCAATGGATTCACAGCAACATATTCCAAAACCGGGTATGTGTTTACGGTTACCAATACTGCCACCTTGATACAAACCGGTCAGTTAATATGGCCAATTCCCGTGTTGGCTGTGGGCGGTATGCTTTTCATTGCGCTGGGAACGGTTCTTTTGCAGAAAAAGAGGAAGACACATGTATAAATGGATAGGCATTATCTGCATTCTCCTTGGTGTTGTTTGTATATTCGGTTCCGTCGGCTTTGTGGTATACAATCAATGGGAAGACAAGCATGCAGGAGAGATAACCCAAGACCTTCTTGCGGATATACAAGGGGTAATAGATCAAAACCGACCGGAGAATCCACTGCCTGACGATACAGGGGATCTGCCTGGCGATATGGAAAATATCCCCGCGGAATTGCCAACCGTTAAAGTGGGCGGTTATGACTGCATTGGGATTCTTTCCGTCCCTGTCTTGGATTTGGAACTGCCTGTCCTGGCAGATTGGAGTTATACAAAGTTAAAGAAAGCACCTTGCCATTATTACGGAAATAATTATGAAAAGGATTTTGTGATCGCTGCCCACAACTACAAGTCGCATTTTGGTCGATTATCTGAACTGCATACAGGTGATCTTATCGTCTTTACCGATGCGAACGGTGCAGACCACGGCTATGAAGTGGTGCTTTTGGAAACATTGCCAAAGGAAGCCACCCAAGAAATGATTGCCAGCGGATTTGCGTTGTCGCTCTATACCTGCACACCGGGCGGAGCCAGTCGTGTAACAGTGCGTTGCAATGCTGTTGCGGATAGGAATTGACAATCGTTAAGACACAGATCTGCCATATGATCCAGATAAAACCCATAAAACCGATTCAAAGGAGCAACCTCCATCTGGAAGGTTGCTCCTTTTGTTTGCCTGTTGTGGTAAAACCCATCTGCTTTTGAAGGTGGTTTTGCCGCATCATCGCTTGCTGTCCTGATTGGCCAGATCACCATAGACAGGAGTGGCCAAACCGAAGCCGCCGGAAACGGTAAGGATCTGCCCTGTGGTATAGGCAGAGGCATCGCCGGCGAAATAGCAAACTGCTTCTGCAATTTCTTCCGGTAATCCCATACGGCCCAAGGGAATATGCCGCAGGAACAAATTCCGGAAATCATCGGATAAGTGCTTTTCCACGGCTTCTGTGGCAGTCATACCGGGCAGGACGGCGTTGCACCGGATATGGTGTTTCGCTTCCTGTACGGCAATTAGTTTTGTCAGATAGTTGATGGCAGCCTTGCTGGTACCGTAGGCAATCTGGGAAATATCCGGCACAAGGCCGCCCACAGAGGAAATATTGATGATGCTGCCGCCGTGATTTGCCATATGCTTGGCTGCGGCCTGACTTGCCATAAAAACACTGCGCAGGTTCAGATTTACGGTATCTAAAAAGATTTGGGGGTCTGTATTGGCAAAATCCAGGTCTTTGCCGGGGTTGGATGTGCCGAAATTGTTGACCAAAACATCAAGACGGCCTGCATCTGTCACCACATCCTCTACCATGGAGAGGAATGTTTCCGGCTTAGTGGCATCGTTGTACACGCATTTTACGCCATGCAAGGTGTTTACAATCTCCTGCGCCCGTTCCAGATCCCGGGCGGCCATATAAACCTTAGCGCCTTCCCGGGCGCATTTTTTTACGACCGCAAGGCCGATTCCCCGTGTGGAGGCGGTCACCAGAATAACTTTATCTTGCAATCTCATATTAAGACTCCTTTATAATGTTTCGTTTCGGTAGGAAGGCAACCGCAACGATACCCAATGCCACACACAGAAGTTCTGCAATTGCCAGGTAGTGAATGGACGCAACTGCAGCAGTGGGCTCGGCTGTACCTGCTGCGATTCTGCCTGTGATCTGATTGGTGAATAAGGGAACAAACACGGCTACACCAAAGGGCGCAGCCAGATCGCGAAATAAACCGTAAGTGCCAGTTCCTGCGCCTGCTTGCTGTGGTGTCAAGCCGGATAGGACGACTTTCATAAAGATAGTGCCGTTTCCTCCCAGTCCGAATCCAAGAACACCCAGAGCCGCCATCAGCAACAGTACAGAGGTAACCTCTGTGAACAGCAGCAGAATTCCACATCCGATCCCGGTCAGCAGAAAGGAGCCAATCAAAATTCTTTTAGGCTCGAATTTGTCAGCCAGCGGGCCTAAAACCACCGCGCCCAGAGACATACCTATATACATTACAGAAATTGCATAACCGGAAATGGCGGTGTTTTCCGGTTGGGTGTAATTGACAAATACGATTGTGTTGGTCATATTGGCCTGCATCAATCCCTGGGTAAGAAACAAAGCAATTACGCTTAGGATAAAAGCGCTGCGCTTGATAAAACTACCTGAGAGAATTGGATGGGGGCTTTTACGCTGGGCAAGAACCAGTCCAACCAGACTGACAATTGCAAGAATCAATACAATTAAAAACGATGGAGATGCCCATCCGAAGTTCTGTCCAAAAGAGGGAACGCACAGCAGCAGACTGAAGAAGAACAGGATTAAAACAGCACCGGCAATATCAAAATCTTGCAGCGGTCTTTTTGCAGATATCTGATTGCGGGATGTAAGAAAACAGGCAGCAAAAATACCGGCGCAAATGGCAACGCATACCCACAACATTGCCCGCCATCCGTAAGAGGAAACAATGAGCCCACCAATGGTTGGCCCGATGATCACCGATGCGCTGGAAAGCAGCATATACAGGGAAAATCCTTTTGCGATTCTGTCCTGGGGAAACTCCGTGGCAATATAAGCAAGGATCACAGGCCCTATTGCTGCAGTGCCAATACCTACAATAAAGCGAGACACCATCATAAACACGAGGGAATTTGCAAGAGCGGACAGCACATTGCCCAAGGTGAATACCGCAATACCCAAGAGCAAAGTTTTTCTGCGCCCAATCACATCACCGACTTTGCCAAGAATGGGCGCGCAGGCGGCGGTGGACATAGCCTGGGCAAGGGCAGTCCAGGTGGTGTTGTTATAGGCAATTCCGATGTCCTGGACAAAGGCAGGACCTAAGACCGTGGAAAAGCCGCCGACTAAACCGATCAAAAGGGCAGCCAAAGCATAGGGAATAAATCCCTGTTTATATGAAATCCTGCGTTCCATTATTTCACATCCTTTTAGCCGTAGTATGTCCAGGTTTTTATACATTATTTCATATTGTTTGGACACACTTTCTCACAGGAGGGATGGAATATGAAGCAAAAATTTTTGATTTGCAAGCATTGCGGCAACATCGTTGCCGTGATTCGGGATCAGGGTGTTCCCATCTACTGCTGCGGTGAAGAAATGCAGGAATTGAATCCGGGTACAACTGAAGCATCCGGGGAAAAGCATATCCCGGTATATGAGGTGGACGGAAATACCGTCCATGTAACGGTGGGCTCTGTAGAGCATCCAATGACAGAAGAACACTATATCCAATGGGTATGCCTGGAAACGGAGCATGGTATTCAGTATGCACATCTTGACCCGGACGATAAGCCCAAAGCAAAATTCTCTATCTGCCAGGGAGACGAAGTCCGGGCAGTATACGCATTTTGTAATCAACACGATTTATGGAGGAAATAAGTATGTCTATGATCAACAAGGAAATTTCCGATTTCCGCACCTATGCCTATCACGAAAACGATTTCAAATTTGTAAGCAAGGAGGATATCCTTGGCAAGTGGAGTGTCTTTTTCTTCTATCCCGCGGACTTTACCTTTGTATGTCCTACGGAATTGGAGGATCTGGCGGATAAGTATGAGCAGTTCCGGGCCATCGGCTGCGAGGTCTATTCTGTGTCCACCGATACCCATTTTGTCCACAAGGCCTGGCACGATGCTTCCGAACGGATCAAGAAGATCAATTACCCCATGTTGGCCGACCCCACCCACAGCATTTCCAAGGATTTCGAGGTTCTGATTGAGGCGGATGGTCTTGCGGAGCGTGGCACTTTCATTATCAATCCCGAGGGAAAGATCGTTGGTTATGAAGTAACTGCCGGTAATGTGGGCAGAAATGCCGAGGAACTGCTGCGGAAGGTACAGGCCTGCCAGTTTGTCCACGCCCACGGCGATCAGGTTTGTCCCGCTAACTGGAAGCCCGGTGCAGAGACACTGAAACCCAGTCTGGATCTGGTGGGACAACTTTGATGGAAAATCTATATGATGTAGTCATTGTCGGCGGCGGCCCTGCGGGGCTGACCGCCGCGCTGTACCTTGCCCGGGCGAAGTATCGGGTACTGGTGCTGGAAAAAGAACAGTTTGGCGGGCAGATTGCCATTACCCACGAGGTAGTAAACTATCCCGGCATTGCCAAAACCAGCGGCAAAGCCTTAACCGATACCATCCGGCAACAGGCGGAAAGTTTTGGCACAGAATTTACCCTTGCAGAAGCCACTGGTTTTGACCTTGCCGAAGATATTAAAACTGTGCATACCAACAAGGGAGATTACCGCTGCTTTGGTATCTTGCTGGCCACCGGTGCTCACCCCAAAACGATAGGTTTTAAAGGGGAGGAGGAATACAAAGGCCGGGGCGTTGCCTACTGCGCTACCTGCGATGGAGAATTTTTCACAGGGAAAGAAATTTTTGTGGTAGGTGGCGGGTATGCGGCAGCGGAGGAAAGTGTTTTTCTCACAAAATTCGCCCGTCACATTACGGTTCTGGTCCGGAAAGACGACTTCTCCTGTGCTGCATCTGTAGCAGAGCCGGCAAAAAATCACGAGAAGATCACTGTGTTGTATAACACGGTGATGGAGGAAGTGTCCGGCGAAAACGGACTGACCTATGCCCGATACAAAAATACCGCCACCGGAGAAGTGACGGAGTATAAAAGCGATGAATCTTTTGGCGTATTCGTATTTGCCGGGTATGCTCCGGCTACGAAAGCCATCAAGGGTGTTGTGGAACTGGATGAACAAGGGTATATTGTCACCGATGCCGCTCAAAAAACCAGTGAAGACGGTGTGTACGCTGCGGGAGATGTGTGCATCAAGCCTCT